>VSNB01000041.1 GCA_009774055.1 Clostridiales bacterium | reverse complement strand
GGGGCGACCCGCTGCCAGACCTGGTCGTATACCCGGAAGTCGTAGGCGGGAGACGGGGCCTGCCCGCCGGTCATCATGTTTTCCATAGCAACAGCCTCCTTTACTAAGCTATTGTATGTGAAAACCCCCGGTTTGGTTATTCCTCCGCCGTGCCGATCACACCGCTTTTCAAGGCCAGCAGATGCTCCGCCGCCAGCCGGTAGCCCTCAAAGCCGTACCCCGCGAAGGTTCTGCAGCAGGCCAGGCGGACGTAGGACACCTGCCGGAAGTCCTCCCGCCTGCTCACGTCGGACAGGTGGACCTCCGCCGCCGGCAGGCCCACGGCCTTCAGCGCGTCCAGCAGGGCCACGCTGGTGTGGGTGTAGGCGGCGGGATTGATGACGATGCCGTCGAATTTCCCATAGGCGGCCTGGATGGCGTCCACCAGGGCCCCCTCGTGGTTGGATTGGAAGATTTCGCAGTCAATCCCCAGCTCCCGGCAGAAGCCCCGGATATAGTCCTCCAGGGCGGCGTAGGTCTGCCGGCCGTAGATGTCCGGCTCCCGGATGCCCAGCATGTTCAGGTTGGGGCCGTTGAGAAACAGCAGCTTCATAGTTTTTCCAGCTCCTTTATGATCTGATCCGCCGCGTCCTCGATGGTTCCGGCGTTGTCCGCCGTCAGGTCGGCAAAGGCGGCGTACAGCGGCGCCCGCCGCCGCCACAGCTCACGGAGGTCCGTGCTCTGGGACACGGGCCGCCCCGCCGTGGGCAGCAGGGAGACGTCCCGGCGGAGGTGGACGATGACGCCGTTCTGATGGAGGGGGGCGTAGTTCTCCTCCCGGGTGACCACGCCGCCGCCGGCGCTGAGGACGCAGCCGGTACGGGCTCCCGCCTCCCGTACGATTTGGGTTTCCAGGGCGCGGAAGGCGTCCTCGCCCTCCTGGGCGAAGATGTCCGGGATGGACTTTCCCGCCCGCTCCGCGATCAGGAGGTCCAGGTCCGCGAACTCCTTCCCCAGCCGCCGGGCCAGGGCCCGGCCCACGGCGCTCTTGCCGCAGCCGGGCATGCCGATAAGGACCACGTTCCGGACCTGGGCGGTCAGGCCGGAAAGGACCTCCTCCAGGCGACGGTCCGGAATGGCCTCCCCGGTGAACAGCTCGGCGGCCCGCCTGGCCTGGGCCGCCAGCATGGGCAGGCCGCAGGAGCAGGGGAGCCCCCGCCGCTCCGCCTCCATGATGAGGGCGGTGCGCAGGGGGTTGTAGACCACGTCCAGTACGCCCTCCAGCCGGGGAAAGGCGTCCAGGGACACCGGGGACGCCCCCGCGTTGGGGAACATGCCCACGGGGGTGGTGTTGATGAGGACCTGGGCGTCCTCGTGGCGGGAGAGGTTTTCGTAGTTGTCCTCCCCCTGCCGGGAGATCACCGCGATCTCCGCCGCGCCCAGCTCCCGCGCGGCGGCCTGGGCGGTGCGGCTGGTGCCGCCGGAGCCCAGGATCACCGCTTTTTTCCCCGCCATGTCCACCCCGGCCCGGCGGGCCAGGTAGATGAGGCCGTCGATGTCGGTGTTGCAGCCGATGAGGGTTCCGTCCCGGTTGACCACCGTGTTCACCGCGCCAATGGCGGCGGCCCGGGGGTCCACCTCGTCGCACAGGAGGATTACCGTCTGCTTGTAGGGGATGGTCACGTTGAGCCCCTTGAATTCCCGGCGGCGGAAGAGCTCCTCCACCTGACCGGGGGGCGTGGGGTACAGGCGGTAGCCATAGTCCGCCAGCGCTTTGTGGATCTGGGGGGAGAAGCTGTGGCCCAGCGTTTCCCCCAAAAGGCCGTATTCTATCATACTGCTGCCGCTCCTGTCGTTTTTACTTTCCTTCCGGAAACGGTGATTTACCGTTCCAATAGGAAGGCACGGATGCGTTCACTGATCGTTTTATACTCGTAATCATGAACATAATGGGGACAGTTTAATTCTACATATTCCCCTTCATCGACCTGTGATATATATTCTATTGGAATTTTCCTCCAGGCTTCCTGATCAAAGCCCGTTCCGCCGGACCCGTCTGAAATAAACAGCAGCATTGGAAGCTGTGGCACGCCCATGCCGTTTACCTTTTCAGCGTTTTCCTTTACCCGTTCAACCTCGTTGATCATGGTCACAGTTGCCGTCCGATGGTAGAAAATGGCTCTATAGATTTCCTTTTCCTCTTCGGATAAAGTGCCGTACTTGATAGCGTCACTGTTCGAAATGCCCGGTATAAAACGAGTGACGCCTATATTGGCCGCCCAGCCTGCAATCCGTATCAGCGGTATATTTATGCTCATGCGATCATAATACTCCGGCACCGCCATATCAAGTCCAATGATCGCCGATACCTCATCGGGATATTTCTGCGCCCAATACAGGGCTTCAAGCCCTGACATGGAGTGAGGGCAAAGGACATAGGGTGGGTTCAATCCCGCAGCGGCAAGGGCTGTCCTGGTGTCTGCGAGGATGGAAGCAATGTCCCTGTCCTTGTCCACAGCATCGCTGAAGCCGTATCCAAATTTTTCTACGACTGCAATCTGATATTGATTGCTTAAAAGAGAATAGAGGGACCTGAAATCCAGTATGGGGGAACAGGTGCCCCCGCCTGACAGGAAAACAAGGGTGGTGTCGCCGGCTCCTTCCATATAGACGCTCATATTGTGTCCGTCAACCTCAACCAGCTGTCCCAGAGGCAAACGCAATTCAGCCTCCTCTTTTAAACGGAGTTGATGGTTGAGGCATGAGAGGAGCGGCAATATAAGCACTGCGGCGATTACAAGAAAAATGATTTTTGACCCTTTTTTCTTCGTGCTTCTCGCCCGGTTGACGTCCATGGGATCAGAATACCTCGCTGTACGCACCCAGGAAGGTGAAGAAGTCCTCCTTCTCCAGCTGGCTGAGGACGGCCAGGGTGTCCTTGCTGCGGACGGGGGCGTCCACGTCGAAGTAGAAGCGGAATTCGAAGTCCTTGCCGGGGATGGGGCGGCTCTCCAGCTTGCTGATGTTCAGCCCACGGGTGGCGAACTTGGCGATGAGGCTGTAGAGGGAGCCGGGGCGGTGGCTGGCGGAGGCCACGAAGGTGATCTTGTTGGCCCCCTCGTAGATCTCCAGATTCTTGGAGATGCAGATGAAGCGGGTATAGTTGTGGTCGGTGTTGGACACCTTTTCGGAGAGGATCTTCAGGCTGTAGAGGTCCGCGCAGTTGGCGGAGGCGATGGCGGCGATGTCCGTGCGCTCGCTCTCGGCCACGTACTTGGCGGCCCGGGCGTTGTTGTCGAACACGGTGACCTTCACGCCGCTGCTCTTGAGAAAGTCGCCGCACTGGTTGAGGGCCTGCTCGTGGGCCACCACCTCTTTCACGTCCTTGAGGCTCACCCCGGGCTTTGCCAGCAGGCAGTGCTCGATCTTCAGCTTCAGACTGCGCACGATCTTGCAGTTGTACTTTTCCATCAGGTCGTAGACCTCGGTGACGGACCCGGCGGCGGAGTTCTCGATGGGCAGGATGCCGTAGCGGCACATGCCGTTCTCCACCGCCCGGAACACGCCGTCGAAGCGTCCGAAGTAGAGGATCTGGGGCAGGGGGAACATCTTGTCGCAGGCGATCTGGGAGTAGGCCCCCTCCGCCCCCTGACAGGCCACCACGGCCCGGGAGGGGAATTCGCCGCTGCTCTCCACCGAGGCCAGAATATCCTGGCACAGCTTCGACTCGCCGGTATTCAGACGGTTTTCCTGGTAGTCCCGGCTCAGCTCCAGCAGGGTGGAGTAGAGGATTTTGGTGTACTCCTGGAGCTCCTCGCCGCACGCGCCCGTGACCCGGTAGAGGATGTCCCGCTCCCGGTTGGCCGCCAGGACGGGGGTGTTGTGCTCCTTCTTGTAGTCCGCCACGTTTTTGACGGTTTCCATGCGCTGCTTGAACAGCGCCGCCAGCTGGTCGTCGATCTGGTCCAGTTGGGCCCGGTAGTCCTGTAGATTCATGATAATTGTCCTCCCAATATTCTGTCTTCTGAAGCATTTTTTTGCAAGGGTTTTCTCCACTTAATTCACACCGACCAACAGCCGCTCTTCCGGCAGATCGGCAATTAAGGAAAGCAGTTCAAGGATTTCCTTTTTCAGTACTCCATCATGAATTGCCTTCTTAAAAAAGCAGAAGTTTGGCCATTGCGCCACCATAACAATCCACGCATACCAAACCAGCGCTTGCCGTTCTTTTTCGTTTGCGTGATATACTCGCAGCATACGGCTGATGTGGCCGCGAAAATATCGAATCGCAAAATCCAGCCGGGCTTCGGCGCCTTCCGGGTTGGTTTGCTTCTCATCATAATCAAAACCGGCCAAATTGACCAGCTGATTTATAATTACTTCCGTCCCCGCTAAATTGAAATCAATAAAGCCAATGAAATGCTGTGCATCATCAATAAGCACATTCGAGAAATTTTCGTCTCCTTGAAACACGCAGCGAGGCAATTCACGGAAAACTGCTTTGAGCTTACAGCGAGTGTCTGCATGCCGGATCTCCAGCCGGGCTGCCAGGTCATTTTCTTCCTCGTTCCGAAGAAGACGGATCAGTTTATTAAAATTATCCTGTTTTTCATCCATTCCGTTCGGAATGTCAAAGGGGGACAGTTCAAACAAACTGTACATTCCCATTGTTTCGGACAAGTCAGCGTCCCGATATGTTTCAGCAAACCGGGCAACATTCTCTGCCACTTGAAACGTCAATTGTTCTTCATCATTTAATTCTGTATCGCTTGCGAGAGGCCGGTCAATATATTCGGACAGGTAGCATAGGAATTGCTTCCATGGGTGCAGATATTTACCGTTATCATCCGCAATAAACGCCGGACATAGGAATCCCATTGCCCGATACCTTCCAATCAAGCGGTTAAGCTCCCCCATGCGTTTTTCTGCCATATCCGGCGCGTTGCAGAACCGTAACACCCATTTTTTATCAATGATATAATTGAGGCGCACATCCCGCGCGTCATGGGTGGTATCGATCAGTTGAATTGTATTTGCGCTCCCAATGCCAAACTTAGAAAGTTCGATCAAAATATCCGCACGTCCGGGAGCTTCCATTTCTTTTGGAAACCGTTCGCTTAGTGTCAGTACATGCTGATCCTCTATCATAAATCAGTCCCCTGGTTCTTTCTCCTGCATAGCACAAAATTCCGGCTTAATGCTCCGTATGCCTCGTGGGTACCAAGCGTAGTCCGAAGCTGTAGCCGAACGCTTTTTAAGCAGGCCGCTCCAGCATCATATCCAGCGCCGTCAGCGCCGTCACAGCCTCCGCCACCGGCACGGCCCGGGGCGCAATGCAGGGATCGTGCCGGCCATGGATAACAAGGCTGGCGTTCTCTTTCGTTTGCAGGTCCACAGTGTCCTGTTCTCTGGCGATGGACGCGGTGGGCTTGACGGCGATGTTCACCACCAGGGGCATCCCGCTGGTAATGCCGCCCAGTACGCCTCCGGCGTGGTTGGTGCGGGCGCGGACATTGCCGTTTTCCATCACAAAGGGGTCGTTGTGCTCGCTGCCCCGCATTCCGGCGGCGGCGAAGCCTGTCCCGAAGGACACCCCCCGCACGGCGGGAATCCCGAAGAGGGCCGCAGCCAGACGGTTCTCCACGCCGCCGAACATGGGCTCCCCCAGCCCGGCGGGCAAGCCCAGGGCGAAGCACCGGATCACGCCCCCCACCGAGTCGCAGTCCATCCGGGCCTTCTCAATGGCCTGCCGCATCGCGATCCCCGCCTCGTCGCTGAAAACGGGGAAGGGCTTTTGCAGCAGCGCGTCCAGATCCGCCCGGCTGACCCGGGCAAAGTCCGGCGGGGTATCGCACACTCCGGCGATCTGGTCGATGTGGGCGGCGACGGCGATGCCCTCCCGCTCCAGCAGCTGTATGGCGAGGGCTCCCGCAAAGCACAGGGGGGCCGTCAGCCGCCCGGAGAACTGTCCTCCGCCCCGGATATCGTAATCATCGCCATATTTTATCATGGCGGTATAATCAGCGTGGGAGGGCCGGGGGGTCCGCTTGAGGCCGGAATAATCCCTGCTGTGCTGGTCGCTGTTGTGGATGACCATGGACACCGGCGCGCCGCAGGTCCTGCCGTCCACCAGGCCGGAAAGGATTTCGGGCGCATCGCTCTCCTTCCGTGGGGTGGACCAGGCGTTCTGCCCCGGAGCCCTCCGGGCCATGAAGGCGGCCACCCGGTCCATGTCCGGCGCGAAGCCCGCCGGGAGGCCGTCGATGACGCATCCGATGGCGGGGGCGTGGGACTGTCCGAAGACGGTGACCTTCAATTTATTCCCCAGTGTGTTCATGGAATACCCCTCCTAACATGCGGTAGTGTTCCCAAAAATCAGGGTAGGATTTCGCCACGCACTCCGCGCCCAGCAGCGTCACCGGCTCCCGGCAGCGGGTGGCGGCAATAGCCGCCATCATGGCGATGCGGTGGTCGTTGCAGCAGTCCACGGTCCCGCCGGCCAGACTGTCCCGCCCGTAAATGGTCAGGCTGTCGGGGTGTTCCGTCACCCGCGCCCCCAGGGCGTTCAGCGCGGCGGTGATGGCGGCAAGGCGGTCGCTCTCCTTGATGCGCAGGCGTCCGGCGTTGACCAGCCGGGTCGTTCCCTGCCGCACCGCCGCGGCCGCCGCCACAGGCGGGGCCAGGTCCGGACAGCCGGACATGTCGATCTCTGTATCCCCGGGCTGGGACAGCTCCAGGCAGCAGGACTCGACCACCCGGTCGCCCTGGGTGGAATATTGGGAAACGCCCCGCACATCCACCGTACACCCCAGGCAGTTGGCGGCGTACCAGAACGCCGCCTGGGACCAGTCCCCCTCCACCGTGACCTCCGCGCCCCGGTACTTTTGCCCTCCGGAAATGAGGTAATGGGGCGGAAGGGAGCGGGTGGAGGCGATGTCTACGCCAAATTCGCGCATCGCATCCAGCGTCATGCCGATATATCCCTCGCTCTCCAGCGGAGTGGTGGGAATGATCGCCGACGGCCCGTCCAGCAGGGGCAGGGCCAGCAGCAGTCCGGTGAAAAACTGGCTGGACACGTTCCCCGGCAGGCGGTACTCTCCCGGCGTCAGCCGGCCCTCCGCCGTAAGGACGTTGTCCTTCCGCTCATACCGGATGCCCTTCTCGTCGAAAAGGTCGAAGTAGGGCTTCTGAGGCCGCTCCATCAGCCGCCCCTGTCCGGTAAACACGCCGCCGCCCCGGAGGGCCAGGGCGATGGGGATCAGGAAGCGGAGAGTGGAGCCTGATTCCCCGCAGTCTAATTCCGGCAGAGTTCGACGGTTTGTAGTCAATTCCGCCAGGCACCGGCGGGTGGCCCGGATGTCCTGGGAGTCCGCCAGGTTGTGAATGACGCTCCCCTCTCCCGCCAGGGCGGCGCAGATGAGCAGGCGGTGGGCCTGGGACTTGCTGGGCGGCGGGGTGACGGTCCCGGAGAGTTTTACAGGCGTGATGGTAAGGTTCATAGGGCGGCCTCCGTAAATTCCCGCAGGCCCTCCAGATCCAGCCGCACGGTCTCCGCCCGGCCGATCTCCCTCAGCACCACCACGTCGATGCTGCCGCCGTCCCGCTTTTTGTCGCCGGTGGCGGCGGCGTAGAGCTCCGAAGCAGTGTAGGGACACTCCGTGGGCAGATCGAACCGGCGGCAGGCCCCGCGGACCGCCTCCAGGGTCCCGGCAGGACTGTACCCCAGCCGCTCCGCCGCCCGGGAGGCCAGGACCATGCCCACCGCCACCGCGCGGCCGTGGGCCACGGTGTACCCGCTGCACTTCTCAATGGCATGTCCCAGCGTGTGGCCGAAGTTCAGAAGCTTGCGCTTGCCGCGCTCCTTCTCGTCCTCGCCTACCACGGCGGCTTTGATCTCCACATTGCGCCGGACCACCTCGTCCATGCTGCCTCGAACGTCGCCGGTCATGAGGAAGCGGTAGAAGCCCCCGTCGGCAATGAGTCCGTGCTTCAATGTCTCCGCCATGCCGTCGGCAAAGGCGTCCGGGGGCAGGGTCCGGAAGGTGTCCGTGTCGCAGATCACCATTTTCGGCTGGTGGAAGGCTCCCGCCAGGTTCTTCCCCGCCGCCAGGTCGATGGCGGTCTTCCCCCCTACGGAGGAATCGGACGCGGCCAGGAAGGTGGTGGGAATCTGAATATAGTCGATCCCCCGCTGGTAGGCGGCGGCAGCGAAGCCCGCCATGTCTCCCGTCACGCCGCCCCCCAGGGCGACTACGAAGTCGGAGCGGGTCAGCTTGTTTTCTGCCAGGAACTCCAGCATCCCGCCGAAGGTCCCAAGATTTTTGCTCTGCTCCCCAGCCGGGAAAGCGTGGAGGTACACCCGGAAGCCCGCCTCCTGAAGGGAGCGGCACACAACGGCGGCATAGAGCTTTTCCACCGTGGTATCGGTGATGAGGGCGCAGGTCCGGGAGCCGGTCGCTCCCGCGATCAGCTCTCCGGCCTTTTCCAGAAGGCCGGGGCCTATGTGGATGGGATAGGATGTGGACGCATTGACGGTAATGGTCTGCATAAAAATCACTCCTTGGTCAGGATATCGAGGCTGTGGTTGGTGGCTCCAATAAGGTCGGGACGCTCGCAGACGGACAGGTGGTAGCTGACATACGCCTGATACGCCGCCTCGGAGAAGGATTCAATCCGATCACCGATATAATGGGTGAACAGGTCGGAGGCGACGATCTTCACCCGCTTGAGCCCCGTTTCCCGGTTCAGCGCATCAATATCCTCCAGCCGCACCATCTCGAAGAGGTCCGCCGGCTTGGAGATGCACTTGTAGTCCGCCGTCAGCATCCCCTTGGTCAGGCAGTCCATCATATTCCTGCCATCGTCCTTGAAAGCGTACTGGATGATGGTGGCCTCGTTCATGCAGTAGGCGGCGAAAATGTGGCCGCCGGGCTTCACCACCCGCTTGGCTTCCCGCAGGGCGGTGATCTTGTCCTCCTTCTCGTAGAGATGGTAAAGCGGCCCGAACAGCAGCACTGCGTCGAAGCTCCCGTCCGCGTACCGGCTGAGATCCAGGGCGTTGCCCTGCTCCACGGGGATCTCCGCCCCGCAGGTTTTCAAGTTCTCACGGAACACCTCAATGTTGTGCTCTACCAGTTCAATGGCATGGACGTCGTAGCCGTCCATGGCCAAGGCCATGGAGTAAACCCCGGTCCCCGCGCCCACGTCCAGAATCTTCGCCCCCTGGGGCACGTACCGGCGGATGTACTGCATGTTGGTGGCGAACTCCACGCTGCCGTGCCGCGATTTGGTCCGCTCGTCCTCGTTGTAGTTATTGTAGTAATCGGTGATATAGCTGGTATCCATGGCGGCGCTCCTTCCTCAGCAATCCTTATCAATAGCTTCCTTGATCTCCCGGGCGTGTCTGAGCATGTCTCTCAGCCGCTCCCGGTCCCCCCGGCGGATGGTGTAGGCGAAGGCCGCCAGTTCCTCCACCAGGGTGTCGATCTCCCGGACCAGGGCGTCCTTGTTCTCCAGGAACAGCTCCGTCCACATGTCCTCGTTGAGCTTCGCCACCCTGGTCATGTCCTTGAAGCTCCCGGCGGAAAAGCCCTCAAAATTAGGGGCCGAGGGGCTGCCCACATAGGCGCAGCTTACCACGTGGGCCAGCTGGGAGGTGTAGGCGATAATATGGTCGTGCTCCGCCGGCGTGGAGGGCTGGAGCCGCCCGAAGCCCAGCTTCTGGGCAAACGCCCACAGCTCGTCCAGACAGCTCCGGGGCGTGTCCGGATAGGGCGTCAGGATCAGGGAGGCCCCCTGGAACAGCTCCGGGAAGGCGTGGGCGTACCCGGAACGCTCAATGCCCGCCATGGGGTGCCCGCCCACAAAATAAAATCCGGCGTTCCTCACCACGTCCTCCAGGGGGCCGCAGACCACGCCCTTCACGCCGCCGCAGTCCATGACCGCGCCGCCCTTCCGGAAATGGTCCCTGTGGGCGGAGACATACTCCACCACCGCCTGGGGGTACAGCGCGATGATCACCAGATCGCACTCCGCCAGCCGGTCCGCCGTCAGGGCAGCGGACACCACCCCCTCGTCCAGGGCCCGGCTGAGCACCGCGCCGTCCGTATCATAGCCCAGCAGGGTGCAGTCCGTATACTGATGGATGGCCTTGGCCATGCTGCCGCCGATGAGCCCCAGGCCCACCACGCCGACCGTTTCAATCATGCGTATTCTCCTTAAGCGGTATTTTCTGTTGGAAAGCAGTATAGCATACTTTTCCCCGATTGTGGAGACGAAAGTATCCGGGTTCCAAAATTTTATCATTTTTTCCAAAATCTGGTTGCATGTTCCCCGGTAAATGTGGTATGGTAGAAGATAGGAAACCAGCCGTTTCCCCCGATCTGCAGGAAAGAAAAGAGGAACAGCCGTGGCAAAGGGATATCAAAACTACCGGGGCCGGCATTCGGCGGGCGCGCGGGCGGCCATCGTTCTGCTGGTTATCGTTCTGATTGTGGCCTGTGCGTCCATTTTCGCGCAGCAATATATTGTGTACGCCGACGACGGCGGCATCTATCTGGACCTGCCCTTCCTGGGCCGGGTGGATCTGCCCGCGCCGCCCAAGCCGGAGCCCGAGCCGGAGGAGCCCGCCGAGCCGGAGGACCCGCCGGTCAACCTGGTGGTGCAGCAGCCGGAAGAGGAGGAGCCGGAGCCGGAGCCCGAACCCGAGCCGGCGGACGTGTTCGGCGAGCATCGGGTGCTGGAGCTGACCGATCTGCCGGCGGACGAGGCCGCGCTTGCGGAAGCTCTGGCGGCCAGAGGGGCCACCGGGTTCCTGTACACCGTCCGGGACAACACGGGGCGGATCTTTTGGGCCTCCGAGAGCGGCCAGTCCAAGGCGGTGTCGGCGGACGAGGCGGCCACGGAAACCCTCCGGACCCTGTGCGGCGCGGAGGACGTCCTGGCCGTGGCCCGGTTCAACGTCCTCCACGACAGCTACTACGCCTTCGCCAACATGAAGGACGCCGCCATCTGCCAGAAAAACGGCTACGTCTGGTACGACAACCACTCCTACCACTGGCTGGAGCCGGACAAGGAGCTGGCCCGGACCTATGTGACGGGACTGGCGGAGGAGTGCGCCCGGCTGGGCTTTGACGAGCTTTTGCTGGAGGATCTGAGCTACCCCACCCGGGGCAACCTGTACAAAATGAGCCTGGACAACAATACCCGGGGCAAGACCGAGGCCCTGGTCCAGCTTCTCACGGAGCTCCGCGCGGCCGTGGAGCCCTACGGCACCAAGCTGTCCCTGCTGCTGACGGAGGAGCTTATCATGGCAGGCGCCGATGAGACGTCCGGGGCGGACCTGGCGGCGATGCTGCCCCTGGTGGACGGGGTGTACGCCGACGTGTCCAGCGCCGCTTCCGCCCAGGCCCTCCTCCAGGCCGCCGTGGGCGAGGGGAACGAGGCCCCCCCGCTGGTCTGCCTGCTGGCAGAGCCGGGGGAGCGGGAAAGCTGGTGCATCCCTGCGGCGTAAAAAATGCGAAAATTTCCGATCTTTTTGAGCCGCTTTCCGGGCCGCAGACTGCATTGTCTGCGGCCCGTTTTTCGTGGGCGGACCGGGGATGCGGAGGGCGGTAGACACATCTGACAAAACAGGGAGCTTCCCTGGATTGATTCTGCATAATTTTGCTGAAATGAGGAAATCTTGACAAAATTACTGGCATTGCAAAAGGGATTGTGCTATACTATTCAATACCTGTGCTATCGGAAGAACCCGGCGGGCGGCGCGTGCGCTCCTGGCGGGTTCCGATGGCGGGAAAAGGAAAATTCCTGACTAGATCGGTAGAAAAGGGGTGAGACAATGTCACTGGAAGCCATAACCAGGATTCGCTCCGTGGAGGAGGGCATGGACCAGGCCAAGGCGGACGCCAGGGCCCAGGCCCAGAAGCTGGCCGCCGAAGCCGAGCGGGAAGGCCGGGCCCTGCTGCAGCAGGGCCGGGAGCAGGCCGCCAAGGCCGCCGCCGCCGAGATGGAAAAAGCGGAGGCCGCCGCCGCCAAACGCCGGGAGGAAATCCTGGCGCAGGCGGATCGGGACTGCGAAGCGCTGAAAAAGGAAGCCGGGTCGCGCATGGGCAAAGCGGCGCAGGCGATCTTAGGAAGGGTGGTTGGAAACTAAATGGCTATTGTCAAGATGAAACGGCTCCAGCTCATTGCCCTGGCCAAGGATCGGGACGCCCTGCTGTCGGAGCTGCTTCATGTGGGCTGCGTGGAAGTCCGCGAGCCGGAGGAGGAAGCTCTGGCCGGGGATGAAAACGCCGCCCTGCTGCACCGGGACGCCTCGGCCCTGGCGGAGGCCAGGAGCGATCTGACCGGACTGCAGCACGCCATCGAGGTGCTGGGCAAATACGCGCCCCAGAAAAAGGGCCTCTTCAACCCCCGCGCCCGGATGGGGGAGGCGGAGCTGCTGGACGGAGCCGCCCGGCGGGCCGCGCTGGACAAGGCGGAGGCGATCAACGGCCATGCCCGGGCCATTGGTCAGCTGAACGCCCGGGAGACGCGGATCAACGCTGACCGGCTGGCCCTGGAACCCTGGTCCGGCTGCGACGTGCCTTTGGAGGTAAAGGGGACGGCCAAGGCCAGCCTGCTGCTGGGCACGGTGCCCGCCACGGCGGACTTCGCCGCACTGGCGGGGGCCCTGGACGAGGCCGTCGGCGCCGCCGAGGTAAGGGAGCTGTCCTGTGACCGGGAGCAGCGGTATCTGGAGATCATCGTCCATTCCGCCTGCCGCCAGGAGGCTCTGGACGCCCTGCGCGGCTACGGCTTCAGCTTCGCCCAGCTCAAGGATCTCTCCGGCACGGCCCGGGAGAACATCCAGGCCCTGGAGCGGGAGCTGGACGAGATATCCAAGGAGCGCAACGCCGAGGTGCAGGCCATCTCCGCCATGGGCTCCTGCATGGACGAGCTGAAAACCGGCCTGGACCGGGTGGAGCAGGTCATCGCTACGGAGAGCGCCAAGGAGCGGCTCCTCACCGGCGGTTCCATTCTCTATCTGGAGGGCTGGGCCTCCGTGCCGGAGCTTCCGGCCCTGGAGAAGGCCCTGGCGAAATTCGACTGCGCCTACGAGCTCACCGAGCCGAAGGAGGAGGAATACCCCGACGTGCCCGTGGAGCTGCGCAACGGCAAGCTGGTCCGGCCCATGAATATGGTCACGGACATGTACTCCCTGCCGGCCTACGGGTCGGTGGACCCCAACCCGCTGATGGCCCCGTTCTTCATCGTATTCTATGGCATGATGATGGCGGACATGGGCTACGGGCTCATTATGATGATCCTGTCGGCGGTCATTCTCCTTAAAGCAAAACCCAACGGCGCTACCATGCGCTATATGATTCCCCTGATGGGCCTGTGCGGCATCAGCACCTTTATCTGGGGCTTCCTCACCGGCGGCTTCTTTGGCGACCTGATTCCCCAGATGCGGGGCATCCTCACCGGGGTGGACCCGGAGAGCGTCCCCCTGTGGGCCCTGTTCTCCCCCCTGGACGACGCGCTGATGGTGCTGGTGGGCTCCCTGGTTCTGGGCGTGCTCCAGATTTTCACCGGCATGATTATCAGCATGGTCAAGCAGATCAAGCGGGGCGAGGTTATGGCGGCCCTGTGCAGCGAGGGCGCATGGTTCGCCGTGTTCATTCTGGCCGGCGCGGGCTTCGCCATTGGCAAGCTCAGCTGGGGCCTTATCGCCGGACTGGTGATTCTGATCGTCGCCAATGCCTACGGCAAGAAGGGCTTCGGCATCATCACCGGTGTCTTTGGCGCTCTGTACAACGGCATCACCGGTTACTTCAGCGACATCATGTCCTACTCCCGCCTCATGGCCCTGATGCTGGCCGGCGCGGTGGTGGCCCAGGTGTTCAACAAGCTGGGCGCTATTACCGGCAATATCGTCTTCTTCTTCATCATCGCCATGATCGGCAACGCGCTGAACTTCGCGCTGAACATCCTGGGCTGCTTCGTCCACGACATGCGTTTGCAGTGCCTGGAGTTCTTCGGCCGGTTCTATGAGGACGGCGGCAAACCCTTCCGTCCCTTGAATATCAACACCAAATATGTAGACGTCGAGAAATAATTAAGGAGGAAATCAATCATGAGTTTTCTGGAATCTTTTGGCGGCCTGGCGCTGGCTCTGCTGGGCTCCGGTCTGGCCGTCGGTCTGAGCTGCGTGGGCTCCGCCAAGGGCACCGGCATCGCCGGCGAGGCCGGTACCGGCCTTCTGTGCGAGGATCCTTCCAAGTCCGGTAAGGTCATGGTCCTGCAGCTGCTCCCCGGTACCCAGGGCCTGTACGGCATGGTGGTCTGGTTCTTTGCCCTCATCCGCATGAACTTCATGGGCAACGCCGCCGCCGTGGCCGGCTCCATGACCGTGCAGCAGGGCCTGGCGTTCTTTGCCGCCTGCATGCCCATGGCTATCGGCGGCCTGCTGTCCGCCATCGCCCAGGGCCGCGTGGCCGCCGGTTCCATCAACATCCTGGCCAAGAAGCCCGACGACTGGTCCAAGGGCCTGATCCTCTGCGGTATCGTTGAGTTCTACGCCATTCTGTCTCTGCTGGCTTCCATGCTGATGCTGCTCCAGCTCTGATTATCCCACTAAGAAAAGGGGATTCGATATGAACGGAATTGAAAAGATCACCGCCCGCATCGAAACCGACGCAAAGGCGGAGGTGGCCGGGATTCTCCGCGAGGCGGAGGAGAAGGCCGCCGCCATCCGCGAGCAGTACAAGGTCCAGGCCGAGGCCGAGGCGAAGGCCGCCGCAGCCGGCGGCAAGGAGGCTGCCAAGCGGCAGGGCGAGCGTCTGGAGAGCGCAGCCGGCATGGAGGCGAAAAAGCGCATGCTGGCGGCCAAGCAGGCCTGCCTGGACGAGGCATTTGACAAGGCCCAGGCGAAGCTGCTGGCCCTGCCCGACGGCGAGTACGCCGAGCTCCTGGCCAAGATGGCCGTGAAGGCGGCCAAGACCGGCCGGGAGGAGATCCTCCTCAGCGCCAAGGACCGGGACCGGGTGGGCGCCCAGGTGGTGGCTAAGGCCAACGCCATGCTGGCCGAGGCCGTGAAGCCCGAGGCTGCCGGCAAGGCCGCCAAGGCGGGCGGCAAGGCCGGTGAAATCCTCTCCAAGGTGGTCACCGGCGCCAACGCCCTGCTTCAGGGCACGGCCATGCTGACCCTGTCCCAGGAGACGCGGGACATGGCCGGCGGCCTGACCCTCCGGGACGGCAATGTGGAGGTCAACTGCGCCTTTGAAACCCAGCTGCGGGTGCTCCGGGAGGAGATGGCGGCCGAGGTCGCCGGGATTCTCTTCTCCTGACGCAAAGCCAATCCAATGAATGCAACTGCAAGAAAGGAGGATGGCTTTGGCAAAGAAACTGAAAGACACTGACTATCTGTTCATTTCCACCTATCTGCACAGCCGGGAGCGGGACCTGCTTACCGCCGCCAGGATGGAGCGCATGATCGACGCGCCCACGGCGGAGGAGGCGGCCAAGGTGCTCACCGAGATCGGCTACGGCGAGTTTGACGCCTCCAGCCAGCGGGAGCTGGGCCAGGCGCTGGCCCAGGAGCAGGAGAAGCTGTTCCAGGACCTGTACCGCTTTGTCCCCGACAAGGCGGTGGTGGACGTGTTCAAGGTCAAATACGACTATCACAATCTCAAGGCCCTGCTGAAGGCCCGGGCCACCGGCGGAGACGCCGGGCGGCTCCTGCTGGACGCGGGGCGCGTAGGCGTGGAGGACCTGCGTCGGGCGGTAACGGAGGGGGACTACAGCGGCCTCCCCGAGGCCCTGCGGCAAGCCGCTGCGGAGGCGGGAGAGGTCCTCAGCGCCACGGGCGACCCCCAGCTGGCGGACTTCCTTCTGGACCGGGCCTACTACGCTGAAATGCTCTCGGCGGCGAAGGCCACGGGCAGCGGCTTCCTGGTCCGCTACGTCCAGGCCACCATTGACGCGTCCAATCTCCGCAGCGCGGTGCGCACCCTCCGGATGAAGAAGGGCGCCGACCTGCTCAAGCGGGTGCTGGTGGAGGGCGGAACCATCCGCACGGACAGCGTCCAATCCGCCGCGTTAGGCGGCAGCCTGGAGGAGCTGTACCGTCCCACCAGCCTGCGGCAGGCCGCGGAGCTGGGGACGGCGGCGGCCAATGGCGGCAGTCTCACGGCCTTTGAGAAGGCGTGCGACGACGCGGTGACGGCCATTGCGGCGGGGGCCAAGAGCGTGCCCTTCGGCGTGGAGGCGGTCATCAGCTACCTGGCGGCCAAGGAGATCGAGTTTACGGCGGTTCGCATCATCATGTCCGGCCGCATGGCGGGCATCGGCGGCGACACCATCCGGGAAAGGCTGCGTGAGGCGTATGTATAAGATCGCAGTATTGGGCGACCGGGACAGCGTGCTGGGCTTCAAGGCCCTGGGGCTGGACATCGTCCCCGTGGAGGGGGTGGAGGAGGGCCGCCACGCCCTCCATAAGCTCGCCAAGGAGGAGTATGCCATCATTTATGTCACCGAGCAGCTGGCGCAGTCCATCCGGGCGGACATCGACCGGTATAAGACGTCGGTAACCCCTGCCGTGATTCTGATTCCCGGCAAGGGGGGGAGTCTGGGCTTGGGGGCCCAGGCGCTCCAGAGCGCTGTAGAGCGGGCCGTTGGCGCGGATATTGGCTGATAAGGCCAAAAACAACCACATAAAACACCCCCCAGCGGGGCCGCGGG
>VSNB01000040.1 GCA_009774055.1 Clostridiales bacterium | reverse complement strand
CCCGGACGGCCTGCCGGGGGACCGTGGTCCGGTCCAGCGCGGGCCGGGAAACCTTCGACGGACAGCTGGGGCCGTGGGAAGCGGTTATCCTGGACGGATGAGGGAGGAGGTTCGGGCAATGCCCGCATATGAGCTGATCCGCTCCAGCCGCCGGACCCTGGCCCTGGAGGTTACCCGGGACGGGCGGGTTCTGGTCCGGGCCCCCGCGCGGCTGGACCAGAAGCGGATCGACGACTTCGTGGCCCGGCACGCCGGCTGGATCGAGACGCACCAGGCCATCCAGCGGGAACGGCGGGAGCGGCGTCCGGAGCCCACCCCCGACCAGCAGCGGGAGCTGATCGCGCGGGCGAAGGCCGTTCTGCCGGAAAAAACGGCTTATTACGGCGGGATCATGGGCCTCCGCCCCGCCGGCGTCACCATCACCGGCGCGGAAAAACGCTTCGGCAGCTGCAGCGCGAAAAACCGGATCTGCTTCTCCTGGCGGCTCATGCAGTACCCGGAGGAGGCCATCGACTACGTGGTGGTCCATGAGCTGGCCCACATCCTCCACAAGAACCACGGCAAGGCGTTTTACGCCTGCGTGGAGGAGGTCCTGCCGGACTGGCGGGCCCGGCGGGCGCTGCTGAAGACATAGGCAATGGGGGGCGCATGCACTCACTGAAGTGCATGCGCCCCGTTTGATTGTGGTATGCTGCGGGTTACCGCGCCATCAGCGCCTCGATCTCGGCGATGTCCAGCAGCCGGCTGCCGACCAGATCCTCCGGCGCGCCGTCCGTCACCAGGATATCGTCCTCCAGACGGATGCCGATGCCCTCCTCCGCCACGTAGAGGCCCGGCTCGCAGGTAACCACCATGCCCGGCTCATACTCCGTGCGGTCGCAGGGGTCGTGGGTGTCCAGGCCCAGGGAGTGGGACACGCCGTGGTAGTAGTACTTCCGCACATCGCTGTCGTCGGTGATGAGCTTGGCCGTCCGCAGGGCCTTCTTGTAGAAGTCGATCACGGCCTGGTTGGAGTCCTTGGTGGGATTGCCCGGACGCATTTTGTCCTTTGCCAGCTCCATGGCCTCCCGGACGATGGTGAAGAGCTCCTTCTGCCGGTCCGTAAACTTCCCGCCTATGGGGAAGGTCCGGGAGACGTCGGCGGAGTAGTAGCCGTACTCAGCCCCCAGGTCCACCAGCAGCAGGTCCCCGTCCTTCGCCACGCAGTTGTTGTCGGAGTAGTGGAGCATGACCGCGTTCTCCCCGGCGGCGGCAATCGTCTCGAAGCCGTGGCGCAGGCCGCTGCGGGCCACGTAGTGCTCGTAGTCGGCGGCCCACTGGTATTCGTATTCGCCGGGCCGGGCGCTCTTCAGCATCTGCTTCAGCGCCTCGATGGTCACGTCCCCCGCCTTGCGGATGCACTCGATCTCCTCCGGGGTCTTGATAGCGCGCAGGGAGGAGATGACCGGAGCGACGTTCTTGATGGGGATCATGGGGAATTTTTCGCGGATAGTCCTGGCGAGCTCCTCCGCCCTGGTGGGCGCGGCGAGCATGGACCGGCGGTCAAAGGAAAAGTAAACGCTTGTCACGTCATGGGAGAGGTACATGGCGGCATACCGCTCAAAGTCCTGCATGTACTGAACGCTGGAAACCTTCAGGCCGCTGCGCTCAGAGGCCCGCTCCCGGGTCAGCATCTTGCCGTTCCACTTGATGATCTCCTCGTCCGGCTGGTCAATGAACAGCCATGACCGCAGTCCGACCTGGGCTTTGGCCAGCAGCAGCCAGACGTTCTGGGTGTCGATGCCGGTCAGGTAATAGAAATTGCGGTTTACGGAAAAGGGGCTCATGTCCTGGTCGTTGCTTTTGACCGGGGCCATCCCGGAATACAGCAGCACCACGCTGCCAGGCTCCAGCTTGTCCATCAACTTTTCCCGGTTTTTGCTATAAAATTCCGCCGTCATATGGGGGCCTCCTCAAAACAATTAATCTGCGGCTCCAGGCCGCGAGACTTAGTATAGCACATTTTTACGGACAGCGGTAGTCTAATTTACAGCTTTCTGTGAAAATTGGAGGAATTTTTCTCCGCGGGGAAATTAGCAGTTGACAATCCGTGCGAGCTCCGCTATAATAAGTAAGCAGTCTAAAGGAAATGACTGCTTCTAAATGCGCGCGAGTGGTGGAATTGGCAGACTCGCTAGATTCAGGTTCTAGTGCTCATTACGGGCGTGCGGGTTCAAGTCCCGCCTCGCGCACCACGAGCAAGGTCGTTGCACTTGACGACCTTGCTTTTGTTTTCTCCCGTTTTCTTCGATTTCCTTACGAATGCTGCACTAGGAGAACAAAAATGCTGTAAGAGCCCTCGCACGCAAATCCTCCCTAAATGATAGTGGATGTCTATCCTCTGCGCATGATGTCTCGCGCTCAGAAAATAATACATTTGATGCAAGCCGTTTTGCTCGCCGCTATAAACAGCGGCAACCGCAAAACATGGCAAATATTACTTCCGACCTTTCGGTTCGGAAGTAATATAATGAAAAAATAAGTCTGCGGAATAAAAGCGTATACTGGTAATATTTTCCGAAGAATACTTCCTTATGATAACTGAAATGGGGTGATTCTATGAGCTATATTGAATTAAAAAAAGGTCAGGAATTTTCTAATAGGGCTGCTATCCATAAATTGTTGTGCGGAAGTCTACAAAGTGGAATTACGATGGCAACCAAAGCAAAGGCCATCCTCTTATTTAAGAATGCAGAAGAACTTTACGCAGACTATTTTTATCCACGGGGTTCTGAAGATTATTGCCTATATACCGGCATCGGTAGAGTTGGACATCAAGACAACTCCAAAAGTCGCTCTTATGAATTAAATATTGCGGTCATGTCCCACCAACAGCAAAGCATGTCTTTACTACTTTTTGACAAGAGGAACAGAAAATATTGTTTCATTGGGGAATATAAGTTAACCGAAACCCATCAAAATACACAGCCTGATGACAATAACACTTTACGTCGAGTATTTGTTTTTCATCTTAAAAAAATCGCTGATTTCGTTAAGATACCAGTTATAAAATAGCCGTATTTATTCGCGCAGTTGTTTTAAGGACTGAGTGTAGTTTCCCAACAGATACATAAAATTAATGTCCTTATACGTATCAAGATAATTTTGTTGTCTTAGAGCCTGTTTCATATCTCAACGAGTGCGGATTGGCGAGTGGATTTTTTGTCCAGCGAGGCAAAAAGCCGCAGCAATCCTGACGGATTGTAAGGGTTTTTAACGAAGTCTGGACGGAAAATCCGCCGTCAAGACGTGCGCGGGGAGATATGAAACAGGCTCTTAGATAGCATCTCACGAGAAGAGATAAAAGAACCGCAAAGAACAGAATAGCTATTACTTCCGAACCGAAAGGTCGGAAGTAATACTCACGGTACACCGGAATCTGCAGCATCGGACAACTACATCTAGGGACGATGATTTTGATGCAACGCTATCACAATCATCGTCCCTATTTTTTATTCAAAAGTGCCGAATGTATCTGATTTTATAACACTTTTACGGAAAACTCCGTCCCTAGCTGGAGGATCCCTGACCCACACTCCACTTGTTGGACAAGCATGACAGCTTATCCAACGCGCATTATTCAAAAACCCCGGGAATTTGAACAATAAAGCTCACTGCTCCATCGTCAAACTCTGTGAACACCACGCCGTGATATTTGGTAACGATGCGCATAACCGTAGTCAGGCCGATTCCCTCGTGCGCCTGCTTCGTGGTAAACCCAGGCTGGAAGCAGCTCCGGAACGCCTCCTCGCCCTGGCAGCAGGGGTTTGTAATTTTGATGGTGTGGCTGCCGCCGCGTTTCAGGATCAGGATGTTGATCCAGGGGCGGAGCTCCTTGTTCTGCTCCAGCTCATCTATCGCATTCTGAATCAAATTGCCAATAATAGTATTGATCTCATAAACAGTACAGGGAATCCGCTGCAGATCGTTGGAAATGGCGACCTGGATTTCAAACCCCTTTTGATTCGCCATTTCCCGGAACGAGTTGATCATCGCGCTCACCGCCGGATCGTGAAGCGGCAGCATATCGTTCATGGCGGTGGTGGTCTTTACCATAGAACGGACGTAATCCCCGCACGCAGCGTACTTGCCCTGTTCGATCATGCCGGAAATGGCCTGTATGTGGAAATTGAAATCGTGACGCTGTGACCGGATGATCTGCATAAGGTTGAGCAGCTCCGCCTGATACTGTTTATCGACGACGGCCTCAATGCGCTGTACGGCGGCAAGGGCAAGCTGGCGCAGGGCGAACAGAAGCGTCAGGACAATCGCCGCGGCAAACAGGGCCATTGCCTGGTATCCCGATGAAAGGACCGGCTCAAATACGGTCAGCTGATACCAGATCCAAAGCATGGACAACAGCAGGACGGCAAGCGTCATGGCCGTACTGGTAAAAAATTTTCGGGCCTGCCGCTGGTCGACCGCCGCCAGAATTTCCGGTGTATCCGGCAGAACGGCCACCTTTCGCCAGCAGCACACAGCGGCCAGGACGAGGGCCGCAGGCAGCGCCAGCGGTCCCGCCGCAGACCGCAGCAGCGCCAGCGTTCCCGCAAGCAGCCCCGCGAGGACCGCCGCCACCGCCGCATACAATACCGGAGAACGGACAAGCAGCCGCACCGCCGCCGCGAACAGGAGGAGCAGCAGCCCCGTCAGGGCCAATCCCCATCCTCCGCGGGGCGTCACGGCAAACAGCGCGCCAAAAGCCGCGCACAGCGGCAGGGCCCGCCTCGCCCGCTCCAGCGGCTTCGCCTGGGCCAGGGCCAGGGCCCAAAATGCGGACACGCTCCCCTCCAGCGCCGGGAGGAGTAAATGGGAAATGGCTTCCGGCATTCGCATCGCCTCCTAAAGGATGGTCAGTCCCCTGTCGGCCAGCCGTTCCCGCAGTTCAGGATACTTGCCCCGGCTCAGAGGAATCTGATCTTCTGTATCAAAGAGCAGAATTTTGTGAAAGCTCCTGCTCTCATCCAGGCGAACGCCCCGTATCGCATCCAGACGGACCAGGAAGGACTGATGGCAGCGGAAAAACCCGTAAAGCTCAAAGATCCCCTGGAGCTTTTGCAGGGAGTCGTACGACCGGTAGCGCGGGCCGCCGGCCGGAACAAGGCAGGCCCTGCGCCCCTGCTTCTCAATATAGAGGATGCTGTCCACCTGAATGATCTCCAGGCCGCCGTTTACCTGCAAGCCGATACGAACCGAGGAAGAAGCCTTCCTCTCCGTTTTTCCCAGCAGCTCCTCCGCCTGGAAGAGGACCCTTTCCAGCCGCAGCGGATTGACCGGCTTGATCAGAAAGGCCAGAGGCTTGAATTCATAGCCGTCCAGCGCGAAGTCCACATGCCCGGTTAAAAACACGATCAAAACCTTCGGATAGGCGAACTGAATATGGCGGGCCAGGTCGAACCCGCTGACGTCCTCCATCTCAATGTCCAGGAAGAGCAGGTCTACGGTCGTGCGGCGAAGAAAAGCGGCGGCCTCCGCGCCGCCGGAAACCGAACCGGCCACCGTCACGCCGGGATGCTCCTCCAGAAGGGCGGCCAAATGCTCCCGGCTGTGGGGCTCATCGTCCACCAAAAGGATGCGCAGCGCCATGGGACCACCTCCGCTCTGACAAAATATAATGTGTCCATTCTATCAAAGGGCGCCAAAGAAAGCAATGGAAAACTACAGGAAAATCAGAACCTGTATGCACAGGTTCTGGATTTCGGGAGGGAAGCGCAAAATGTTACGGGATATGCGCGGCATTGACACGCAAAAGGGCAAGGTGCGCGCGGCGCATTGACGGGAGCTGACAGCTGCTTTAATATGTGATTATTGCCAGTCCTGACGAAGCCTGTGCAGGGCGGTTTGGGCAAAATCACTTTATACAGGAGGTTATTTCATGGCGAACAACGTGAACCCAAGGGAACCGGAAAAGAAGCCCGGCATCTGGAGGTCCTTTTTGACGCTGATGACCAGCGTCAAGGCGCCCTGGGGCTGGGTGGGCGCCGCCACCCTGGTCAGTCTCTTCGGCGCGCAGCTCAGCCTCATGATCCCCGACGCTACCGCCAAGGTGGCTACCGGCGACATCAGCATGGGGGCCATCCTCTTCATGGTAGTCTGTATGTTCCTCAGCGCCCTGGAACAGGCCGTCAGCCAGATCCTCAGCCGCATTGCCTCCAGCAAGACCGAGATGAACTTTCAGAAGCTGATGCTCAAGAAGAACCTGAGCCTGCCCATGCCCTTCTTTGACAGAAACATGGCCAGCCGGCTCATCACCCGTACCACCTCCGACAGCACCCTCGTCGCGGAGTTCTTCGGCTGGTCCATCCCCTACTTCCCCGCCGCCCTCTACAGGCTGGTGGGCGTCGCCATCATTCTGAACAGCTATAACTGGCGGCTGGTGGCCCTGGAGGCCGTCATGTTCCCCGTGATCCTCCTGGTGTCGTTCTTCTCCGGACGGGTGGGCTTCACCTGGAACAACCGCATCCAGGGCAAGCTCTCCGAGCTGGGCGGCTACCTGGCCGAGATCCTGGTAAACGTCCCCCTCGTCAAGGTCTTTGTCAAAGAGCAGGCGGAGGAGGAAAAGGGCAAGGAAGCTATCGAGGGCATCTATAAGACCAAGAAAAAATATCTGGCCTTCAGCAGTACGATTTCGTTCCTCTCCAGCTCGGAGAGCATTCTTCAGACTGTGGTTGTGGTGCTGGGAGGCGCGGCCCTGGTGAACGCCGGGCACATCACCCTGGAGCAATGGATCGCGTTCTATATGTACGCAACAAACCTGGTCCGCCTTTTCCAGAACATCTTCCGGTATTACGAAACCATCAAGCGGGCCCAGGGCTCCTCCCGGCGCATGGCGGAAATCATCGTGGAGAAGAGCGAGGATATGGGCGGCGGCAGGACCGTCCCCTCTCAGCCCGGCGACCTGAAATTCGAGAACGTCACTTTCCGCTACGACACCGACACCGTGCTCAAAAACGTCAGCTTTACCCTCCCCGCCGGGAAGACCACCGCCCTGGTGGGGCCCAGCGGGGCCGGCAAGAGCACCATCTTCGGCCTGCTGGAGCGGTTCTATGACCCGGAGAGCGGCCGGGTGACCCTGGGCGGCGTGGACGCCAAGGAGTTCCATAAGTCCTCCTGGCGGCAGGCCATCGGCTACGTGCCCCAGTCCAGCCCCCTGTTCTCCGGCACCATCCGCAGCAACATGACCTACGGCCTTGACCGGACCTTCACTGACGAGGAACTGGCCCGGGCGGCGAAGGACGCCAATATCTATGAATTCATTCTCTCCTGCGACAACGGGTTCGACACCGACGTGGGCGAGCGGGGCTGCAAGCTCTCCGGCGGACAGCGCCAGCGCATCGCCATCGCCCGGGCGCTGCTCAAGGACCCGCAGATCCTGCTGATGGATGAGGCCACCAGCAGCCTGGACCCCGAGGCCCGCAGCGAGGTGGAGAAGGCCATGGAGCGGCTGAAGGAGGGCCGCACCACCGTCATCGTGGCCCACGAGATCCGTTCCATCGAGGACGCGGACCAGATCGTGGTCCTCTCCGGCGGCGAGGTCAACGGCATCGGCAGCGCCGGCCAGCTCGCCAGCAACAACGCGCTCTACCGCAGGCTGAAGGACCTCCAGGACGGAACAGCCGTCCTGGGCAAGGCGTAAGGAAGGAGGACACAGCACAATGAACAGCGCCATTAATACAAAAAAACAGCCCTGGGGCCCCTTCATCAAGCAGGTCCTGGGCCCCAACGTCCCCTGGGCCTGGTACCTCGGCAACCTGATTGCGCGGCTGTCGCTGGCAAATGTCATGGTGGCGGGCTACAAGCTCTCCGGACAGATCATGTCGGGAGAGGCCGTCTCCGATACCGCCATTCTCTGGAAATACGCGGGGCTGATGGCCCTGTCCATGGGCGTGACCGTGGCGTTCACCGTCTCCAACAGCTGGGCCGGCTACTGGACGGAGCGGAAGCTCCAGACCCGGCTGTGGACGAAGATGATTCGAATGCCCATGCGGCTCTACGACCAGCAGGACCCGCTCTCCCTCATCAGCCGCGTGACGGAGGACACCATGCTGGTCACCTATTCCATGAGCTATCTGTTCACGTTCCTCAACTCGGTATACACCCTGTCCCTGATGCTGAAGGAGATCTGGGGAATGAACCGCAGCATCACCCTGGCCCTGCTGCTGGTACTGCCCTACATCTGGGCCACGATGGTCATCCCGGGCCGGTTCAAGTTCTCCGCCAAGAAGGCGGTGCGGGAGAAGATGTCCAAACTGACCGGCTTTGTGGCCGAGCGGCTGACCAGCATCACCCTGGTCAAATCCGCCGCCAACGAGAACGCCGACCTCCAGCTGGGCTACGAGTACGCCGAGGAGCTGTACAAGGCCAAGGTGAAATACTGGCTCATTGACGGGGCCAGCCAGCCCTTCACCTACGGCATCGAGGGCATCGTAAGCGCCATCATCCTCATTTCCGGCAGCATCCTGGTGCAGGACGGGCGGCTGGACATGGCGGGGCTGATGACCATGTTTGCCATGCGCTCGACCATCTATAACTACATGCTCCAGTTCGTGTTCTGCTTCCACTATATCAAGGACGCCCAGGGCTCCACCGCCAAGATTGCGGAGCTCATGACCTTCCAGCCGGAGGTTCTGGCGCGGGAGCTGTCCTTTACCCAGCCGGAGGACGACATCGCGTTTGAGAACGTGAGCTTCCGGTACGACGACAAGGATGTGATCCAAAACGTCTCCGTCATCATCCCCAAGGGCAAGGTGACCGCGATCGTGGGTCCCAGCGGCGCGGGCAAGACCACGCTGCTGAGCCTGCTGGAGCGGCTGTACACCCCAAACGAGGGCCAGATCAAGTTTGGCGATACTCCCGTGGAGAAGATTCATCTGGACCAGTGGCGGGGCGCCATGGGATATATTCAGCAGGCCAGCCCGCTGCTCTCAGGCACCATCAGGGACAACATCGTCTACGGCCTGAACCGTCCCGCCAAGGACGAGGAGGTGGTCAAGGCGGCCAAAACCGCCAACGCCTATGACTTCATTATGGAGCTGCCCGACGGCTTCGACACGGACATCGGACAGCTGGGCGGGAAGCTCTCCGGCGGCGAGCGCCAGCGCATCGCCATCGCCCGGATGATCATCAAGGACCCGGACTATCTGCTCCTGGACGAGGCCACCAGCAGCCTGGACGCGGAAAACGAGGCCGAGGTCCAGGCCGCCCTCAGCGCCGTAATGGCCGGACGCACCGCCGTGGTGGTGGCCCACAACCTGCGCACGGTGGTGAATGCGGACAACATCATCGTCATGGATCAGGGCCGCATCCAGGCCACCGGCACCCATCAAAGCCTGTATGGCAGCAACGAGCTGTACACCAGGTATTTTGACCTGCAATTTGCGCGGTAAGGCGGCAGCGGCGTGATATTGGCATGAGATCGCGAGATTGAAACAACAGAAGGCGAGAAGGCAGCGGGACCCGCTGGCTTCTCGCCTTCTATTATTATTTCCGAGCTTAAAGCTCGGAAATAATACATTTGATGCAAGCCGTTTTGCTCGCCGCTGTAAACAGCGAACCGCAAAACATGGCAAATATTACTTCCGTCTGATGTTCGTCCTGGGCCTCTATGCAGCGCCCCAGGGCAATTCCGCATGCCGGCTGGACCAGGCGGGCCGCCGCCGGCAAGGAAGAAAACCGCAGGAATCCTGACGGATTTCAAGGCTTTCTGACGAAGTCCAGGGAAATTTTATGGCGCGAGGATGTGTGCGGGGATTTATAGCAATCATCAGAATTCGTGGCAAAAGTTCGGGGGTACAAAGTGCGCATGGCTGCGTTGTCGTCCTTGGCGGGCGCCAGCCCGCCCGCGTCCTCCGCCTTGCCCTGCGCGCTTTGCCCTCCCCTCCTTTTTTGCCGCGAATTCTGAAGCTTGCTATAAGCAGAGCTTCCTCAAGTGCATCGGCTATAACAAAATCGTACGAGTCAGCTTTCTATCTCCCGCAAGCGCTCCACAATGGTATGGCGGTTAACGGAACGGTACGTCAACAGAGGGATCAGAATCCCCAAAATCAGAAACAGCGGCATTACCGCCAAAACCGGCAGTACGGTAAATCGATAGGTGAAAAACCAAAAGACCGAGCAGAGCGATCCCACCAGCGGTCCCAGCGCGGCGCTCAGGACCAGGGAGAGGGCGGCGGACAGCATGGTGTAGTACAGCCCTTCGTACACCAGCATGGTACTCAGCTGCTTTCCCGTCATGCCCACGGATTGGAGCATTGCCAGCTCCCGCTTCCGGGCGAGGATGCCCGTCAGCACGGCGTTGATGAAGTTGAGCACGCCCACCAGGCCGATGATCCCCGCCAGCGTGCCGCCCATGGTCAGGAACATACTCCGGAAGCCCTCGAACTCGGCGATCAGGCTCTGTTTGCTCTCGTAGTCGCAGGTGGGCTGGACGGACTCGGTGTATTTCTTCAGGAAATCATTCATAGCGGCATTGGATTCTTCGGTGGTGTTGAAGGCGTAGACCATGACGGAGTTCATGCCGGTGTCCCGCCGGAACAGCTCCGCTCCCATCGCCAGCTTGCTGCCTCCCAGGGTGGTATAGCGGTAAGTGAGGGCTCTGGGGATCTCGATCATGGCGCAGACGGTGTACTCCTTTTCCTCATAGACCTTGGCCCGGGGAACGAAATTCGTCTCTCCGCGGTTCCAGCGGGCGTTTGACTCCTCTGCGGTGATTTCCTCCCCGGTGTCCGTGTCGACATTCACCCACTCCTTCACATAGCGGAGCGTCACGGTATCCCCCACCTTGAAGCAGTTGTCATCCTCATGGATCACTCCGTAGTCGTCGGCTGCATAGACGGCGGCGATGGCGTTCCGGCTGGGGTCGGACAAGGGGGCGGCATCTCCCTCCAACACGTTTATCTCGCCGAGAATGAAGTCCTCCAGGCCGTAGAGCTGGGCGCTGCCTACGACGGTGTCCTCACCCACATGCTCCCGGGAGGCGACAACGCTGTCCAGTTCCTCCTCGGAATAAACGCAGCTGATACCCTGGCGGAGGTACTCCTCCGGCAGAAGGGCCTGGATCGTGCTCTCCTGACCGTAGACCCGGCCCCCTTCGGTGATGCCGCCCTGGGAGATGACCTGGGCGATGACTTCCTCCGGAAGCGCCTGGTCCGCCAAGCGGAAGTTGGAGCTGCTCTGGAAGTATTCGGCGTGACCCAGGACAAAGTCGGTGGCTACCAGGTCGGAAAGATATTTCTCCATGTCGAAGCCGTTCGTAAACGTATACACCAGGTTCATCAGCACCACCGCCAGGGTCAGGGAAATCATGGTAACGACCGTTTTACTCCTGCTCCGGCCCAGGTTGGCCCAGGCCATTTTCGGCAGGGATGCGCCGGCGGCAGCCTTCCGCTTGCCGCCCTTCTTCCCGGACTGCTGTCCGCCTTCGGTATAGCGCACCGCCTCCACCGGGGAAACCTTGGCGGCGATCCGTCCGGGCCGCGCGCAGGAGAGGAACACCGTCAGCAGGGAAAACGCCGCCGCGCCAATGAAAATCCAGGGATTGAAGGACACGAACAAGTTCTTATAGTTGAGATGGGCCATGATGACCGGCGCCAATATGTTGCCGGCGGCGAAGCCCAGAAGCAGGCCGATGGGGATGCCCGCCAGACTGAGCAGGAGCGCCTGCTGGCGGATCATCCGCTTGATCTGCCGCCCCGTGGCGCCGATGGTTTTCAGCAGGCCGTAAAACCGGATGTCATTGGTGACGGAGATCTGGAAGATATTGTAAATGATGAGATACCCGGTGAAGATGATCAGCAGAAGAATCACCACAATGGTAATGAAGGGCACGGGGTCAATGCCGTTAGAGATCCGATCCCCGGTGTAGCCCCAGTTCACGCCGATGATCAGGTAGTTCTCCGCCCACGCCTCGGCGCTTTGATAGCCATAATTTCCCAGCACCGCGCTCAGGTTTTCTCGAATGCCTATGGCGCTCTTGAACATGATGTCCAGATTCCAGACGCCCGTCAAGGAGTCCTCCTCCCCGTTGGACAGCGCGCAGATCTCCTCGGCGGCGGACCGGGGCAGCAGCACGTGGTTGGCAGGCGTGGCGCTGTCGTATTCCCACCAGCCGGAGAGGGTGAACGTCCGCTCTATTGTGCGGGGATGCGGGGTTCCCTCGTCCAGCGTAATGGGTATGGTAAATTGCGCGCCCACCCTGGGCTCGACGCCCAGCAGGGCCAGGACGCGGGTATCCGTCGCGGCCTCATCGGCGCCCTCCCGGGGGAGCGCGCCCTCCACGGGGGTACAGAAGTAGTGGGACGCGCCGTTGGGCTCAATATAGCTGACCTCCACATGGGATATGTGAAAGGGCGGGTCGTGGGGCATTCCCACAAAGAGACGGCGCCAGGAATCCTGGATCAGAGGGTCCCGGCGGAGCTGCTCCGACTGCTCCCAGCTGATATATTTGATGCTGCCATGGGCGTCGCCTCCGGCCCGGCGGAAGTTCTCCTGCTGGAGAGAGTAGTTGATGGACGCGGCGATGGTAAACAGGGAGGTGAACAGCACCGTGGTCAGGGCAATTGCCAGCGCTGCGACGGCGTTCCGGGCCCGGGCCGCTTTCATGGAACGAAAGCCCAGCCGCCGGATACAGCTTCCGTTGGATACTTTGATCATGCCCCTCACCCCCGTACCACAATACGGCCGTCCTCGATGCGGATGACGCGGTCGGCCATCTGGGCGATCGCCTCGTTGTGGGTGATCATCACGATGGTCTGCGCAAACCGCTGGCTGGTGACCTTCAGCAGGCTCATGACGTCCTGGCTGGTCCGGCTGTCCAGATTCCCGGTGGGCTCATCCGCCAGGATAATCGCCGGCTTCGCCGCCAGCGCGCGGGCGATGGCCACCCGCTGCTGCTGGCCGCCGGAGAGGTTGCTGGGCAGGTTTTGCAGTTTGGGACCCAGGCCCAGGGTTTCGATGATCTGGTCTGTATAGCCCTTGTCCGGCCCTCTGCCGTCCAGCTGAATGGGCAGGACGATGTTCTCATACACGTTCAGCACCGGCACAAGGTTGTAGTTCTGGAACACGAAGCCGATCTTCCGCCGCCGGAAAATGGTCAGCTCCTCGTCCTTCAGGGTGGAGAGATCCCTGCCGTCCACAATGACGGAACCGCCGGTAGGCCGGTCCAGCCCACCCAGCATATGCAGCAGGGTGGATTTGCCGGAACCGGACGTGCCCACGACGGCGGCAAACTCGCCCTTCTCCACCGCCAGGTCCACGCCGTCCAGGGCCCGGACCTCCGTGTCGCCGGAACCGTATACTTTCCGCAAGCCGCGGGTCTCCAATATAGCCATACGATCTACCTCCATAGCGTAAAGTCTGCACTGCCTTTCGGCAGTACAGACTTTAACACAGAAATCTTTCCAGATCCTTTCTGAAATCTTACAGTTTGGAAAGATTTCAGCTCCGGGGTAGATAGAGGGAGAAGCAGCTCCCCCGCCCCGGCTGGGAGGACGCCTTGACATACCCGCCCTGCCCCTCCGCGATCTGGCGGGTCAGATACAGGCCGATCCCCACGCCTTCCGTCTCGTAGGCGGCGGGGGCGCGGTAGAATCGCTGGAACACTCTGGTCCGCTCCGCCTCCGGGATGCCGGGGCCGCTGTCGGTAACGTTGATGCGGCAGAACAGCTGGTAGGGGATGACCTCTACCGCGACCGTCCCGCCGGCGGGCGTGTATTTTACCGCGTTGTCCAGCAGGTTGCACAGGGCCTCCGCCGTCCACTTGGGGTCAAAGACCGCTTGGACGTCCGTGGAGGCCAGCGTCAGGGCGATCCCCTTCTCCGCCGCTTTGGGGATAAACTGAGCAGACGCGTCCTCCAGCATAGGCGCCAGCGGCCCCGCCTTGGGGTGCAGGGCCAGGATGCCCGTCTCCAGCCGGGAGGTCTTCACCAGAGCGTCCACCAGAGCGCGCAGCTTTTCCACCTGGCCCTCCAGGGCCGCGGCGCAGCTCCGGCCCTGCGGGGAGAGGTCCTGCTCCGCCAGAAGCTGGGTATACAGCAGGATATTGGCCACCGGGGTCTTCGTCTGGTGGGAGATGTCGGCGATCAGAGTCTTGATCTTGTCCTTTTCCTCCTGGAGCTTCCGGGCGGAGACGGCGTTGGCGGCCAGATAGTGGGCAAACCGGGCCTCGACGGCGGAGAGCAGGCTTTCGTCGAAGTCCCGCTCCAGAAAGGTCCCCGCCATGGCCGCGTCCAGCATACGGTTCAGATTTTTCATGACGCGCCTGGCGTGCAGGCGGTTCCAGACCGCCGCCCCCAGCGCGGCCGCCGCGAAAACGGCGGTGACAGCAGTGATCCATGTCATGTCAGTTCACCGCCCAGGTGTAGCCGATGCCATAGACCGTTTTCAGAAACAGCGGCCTGGAGGGCGTGTCCTCCAGTTTGTCCCGCAGGCGCTTGACGGTAACGGACAGCGCGTTCTCCTCCACGTACTCCGCGCCGCCCGGCCACACCCGCTCCAGCAGCGTCTCCCGGGACAGGACCCGGCCCCGGTTTTCCACCAGCACCCGCAGCAGCCGCTGCTCGGTCTTGCTCAGTTCGATGAGCCGGCCGTTTTTGCGGAACTCCATCCACTCAAAATCAAAGGAGAACTCCTCCAGCTCTACCGCGCCTGCCTGCGCGGGAGCGCCGCGCCGCAGCTGGGCGTTGACCCTGGCCCGCAGCACAGCCAGAGAGAAGGGCTTGGTGATATAGTCATCCGCTCCGGATTCCAGGCCCACGACGATGTCGGTTTCCAAATCGTTCACCGTGAGCAGGATGACGGGGACGCTGGAATGGCAGCGCCGCACATCCCGCAGCAGATCGAGCCCGCTCCCGTCCGGCAGGTTGACATCCAGGATGAGCAGATCGAAGTCCGCGCCGGGCAGAATGCTTTGCGCTTGGGATAACGTGGCGCACAGCTCCACTCGAATGCCGTCATTTTCCAGGGCAAACCGGATACCCTGTCCCAAGGCTGTGTCATCCTCCAGCAGAAAAATGCGCTTCATCGCGGTCCTCCTATCAGGTGTTGGGTCTATCATACCCTCCTTTGACCGCTTTTTCAAGCCAAGACAGGTTCACGCCATAAATTTCACCCGGACTTCGTCATAAAGCCTTGAAATCCGCCAGGATTCCTGCGGTTTTCTTCCTTTCCAGTGAAAATTTCTGACGCAAATCTGCGCCCGGGGATTGAATCAGAGCTTCCTGAAGAATTCCATTTCACCGCCTCATCAGCAATCAAATATCCCAGAACCGAGGAAGCAGCCAGCGGAAGCCGGACCGCCCCAAAGTCCCCCGCATGAAAAGGCCCTGATATCCAATCCACCTGTCTCCTGGCCGTCCGCTAAAATCTCAATCGAAAAACCATATCTCCCGCAGTGATCTGATCTCCGCTGCGCAGTACTGCCGGCTGGGCAATTGCCGTGCCGTTGATAAATGTTCCACTCTGCGAACCAAGGTCTTCCAGCCATACCGAGCCGCCGGAAAAGAATACCCTGGCATGCCGGGGGGATACGCCCTCCCCCTGCAGCGGGATGCCGCAGTCCGGATCGCTGCCAATCACCAGCTCCTCCCGCAGTTCCAGGTCCGCAGGCGCCCCCCTCGTCTCTCCTTGAAGAACTTCCAAGCGCATGTAGATTCCGGCAGGAGCAGCGATCTCCTCCCCGGGCGCCTCCGCCGGAGGCGGGGAGGCAGGCGCGGCAGGCCGTTTTCTTTTCGCCAGCAGCACTACCGCGAGGACCACGGTAAAAACCGCCGCAAGAGCCGCCGCAGCCCCAAGAATCGGAAGGACCGGCCAGCCGCCGTCCTCAGGTGCGCCCGCCTCCGGCAGGACTGTCCCGCCGGAGGCATCAGCCTGGCTGTCCGGCAGGGACGGGGCCTGCGCAGGAGGAGCCGTCTCCGCGCCGTCCCGGGCCGGAAGTTCCACCTCCGTTTCCGCACGGCAGAGCAGCTCCCCGCCGGAGGCCAGCGTCACCGCCGCCGTCTCTACTCCGCCGGAAAACGTCCCGCCGGACAGATCAAAGCCGGTGATAAACAGCTCCCCGGAGGCCTCCGTCAGTGCGGTCCCGGCATCCTTGGGCGAGAGTTCCTCTCCCAGCACCTGATGGACTCCGCCGGAGGCGGCGGCCAGCTTCCCTATGCTCTCCAGCGACTGCGCATCGTCACCCAGCCCGATGGAGTGGAGCATCACATCGGACTGCTCCACCCGCTCCAAAAGCTCCTCATAGGGCATGCCGCCGCTGGGATCGTACTGCACCCCGTCGGACAGCACCACCAGACACCGCAGCTCATTTCCCTCCCTGGGAACAGACTCAAAATAGCTGACCGCCTGATCGATGGCGGTGTGCAGCCGCGTCACCCGCTCGTCCAGCGGAAGACCTTCCACCGCCTCCGCCAGCTCCTCCGCAGGAACGTCCTCATTTGCCACCGCGAACGCGTCCCCGAAGGACGCTAAAATAAACCGGCTGTCCTCCCCGCCGGACTGGGCCAGGCTTTCCGCGAAATTCTCTACATCCTCCCGGAAGGCGGGCATAGAATCGGAGTTGTCCACCAGCAGAAGCCAGGTCACCGGGGCCCCCGCCTGGCGCACAGTTTCCAGACGGCAGCCGGCAGAAAAGGTCTGGTTCCTGATCTTGACCTCCGCCTTGGTGATGGGCCGGTCCGTCCCATCGATGGACATATATAGCAATCTTCAAAAAAGCTAACAATAAGCGGAAGCGGCAAACCAATGCAGGCAATCCAACTGCGAAACAGAATC
>VSNB01000004.1 GCA_009774055.1 Clostridiales bacterium | reverse complement strand
GTCCTGGCCCTGCCCCCGGGCCGGTGTTCCCCGCTCCGCCTTCCGCGCCCGCGCCCGCGCCGGAGTCTGACAAGGACCCCGAACCGGACGCGCCCCAGGCGGTGTACGTGGAGGATACCCTGGAAACCCAGACGCCGCCGGCGGTCACCGTCTCCGGGACGGGCGAGTCCCCCTATCAGGACATGGTCAAATCCGGCGAGTACGCGGATTGGATTGACCGGCTGGACCTGCCCCAGGGCCCGCAGAACCTCTATAAGGTCCTCTGCATCGGCGGGGACGGCGACGCCCTCTATGACCTGCTCATCAATGACGAATACTTCCGCGTCGTCAGCCATGGCGGCGGAACCGGCGAGGCGGCGGAGGTGGAGTCCGTCCTGGAGCTGGTGAGCCGGCTGGACGCTCCCCTCTCCTCCGGGGACGGCATTTTCAGCGAGGACCAGTTCACCGGCGGGTTCGACACCCTGGACACCGCCGCCGGGGACCGTGCCATCGACTACGCCGGCCTCAAGGAGGGCGACCTGGTGCGTACCTCCAGCTTCAACGGCATCTTCGTCTCCAAGCTGGCCAAGGACGGCAACGACGATTACGATGAGGATTTGAAGCGGGACTGCGCCTACGCCCACAGCGCTTTCCAGGCGTTTGACCGGGACCACCCGGAGGTGTTCTGGCTCAGCGGGAAAAGCAAGCTGCGCATCCTGACGGTAACCATGCAGGAGGGCGGCCGGAAGTATAAGGAGTCCTACATTTTCTTCGTCCTGGCGGACAAGGACGGCTTTACGATCCGGGACGACAGGTACCCCAGCCAGAACGTGATCGAATCGGACATCCAGCGGCGGGACGCGGCGGTGGAGGCGATTCTGAAAACCGTCACCGCCCAGACGCCCCACGAGCAGGCCGCCCAGCTCAACCGCTGGCTGACGGAGCATAACGAGTACAACACCTCCTCCGACCTGCTGAGCCTGCCAAACTGGCCCCACGAGTGTTTGAGCGCGCTGACAGGCAGCGTGGGCACGGAGGGGCCGGTGTGCGACGGATACGCCCGGGCCTTCAAGGTGCTGTGCGGGGAGCTGGGCATCCCCTGCGTGCTGGTGGACGGCTACGCCAAGGTGACGGCTGAAAGCGGCGGGGAGTTCCACATGTGGAACTCCGCCCAGATGCCCGACGGGAAGTGGTACGGCGTGGACGTGACGTGGAACGACCCCAGGGTCAAGGGCGTCAGCGGAGCCAAGTCCGGCCATGAGCGGGAGGATTTCCTGCTGGTGGGCGCGGACACGGTGGTGCTGGGCTTGAAATTCTCCGTATCCCATCCGCCCAAGAACCGGGCTGCGGACGGCGGCGTAGCCTTCGTCAACGGCCCCGCCCTCAGCGCGGCGGCCTTCAACCCCCTGGCGGGGGCCAGCGTCCTGCCCTTCCGTGACGTGGCGGCAGGCGCGTGGTACTACGGCGCGGTGGAGTACGTCTATGAAAACGATCTCATGACCGGCGCAGCCGCCGACCTGTTCCAGCCGGACGCCGGCATGACCCGGCAGCAGCTGTGGATGGTCCTGGCCCGCCTGTCCGGGGAGAGCCCCGCCAATATGGAGGAGGCCAGGAATTGGGCGGTGTCCGCCGCCGTCTCCGACGGCAGCAATCCCGGCGGCGCGCTGACCCGCCAGCAGCTGGCAGCCATGCTCTACCGATTCCGGGGGCCCGAGGCTCCGCCCGCGCCCCTGGCTCCCGACGCCTTCCCGGACGCCGCCGCCGTGGCGGACTACGCCCGGGAGGCCATGGCCTGGGCGGTATCCGCCGGCATCCTCCAGGGAACGGACCGGGGCGAGCTGAATCCCGAGGGCCCCGCGTCCCGGGCCCAGTTCGCGGCGATCCTCCAGCGTCTGCCGGAGGCGGCGTAAGGGCTGTGATCCTGATTGCCTGTGTGGACGACCGGGGCGGGATGCGCTTCAACCGCCGCCGGCAGAGCCAGGACCGCCTCCTGCGGCAGGACCTCCTGGAGGAGGCGGGAGGCCGTCCCGTCTGGCTGAGCCCGTACTCCCTCAAGCAGTTTCCGGACCCGCCGGAAAATCTCCGCTGCGCGGAGGAGTTTTTCCACCGCGCAGGCGAGGGGGAGCTGTGTTTTTTCGAGGATGTCGATCCCGCCCCCTGGCTGGAACGGGCGGAGGGGGTCATCCTCTACCATTGGAACCGCCGCTATCCCGCCGACCTGTATTTTCCCCTGCCCCTGGCGGGCTGGACCCTGGTCCGGCGGGAGGAGTTCCCCGGCTCCAGCCACGAGCGGATTACGAAGGAGGTTTACACCCGATGAGACTTGGAAAACGCGCGGCGGCGGCGATGCTGCTGGCGCTGTGGTGTCTGCTGCTGGCGGGGTGCGAAGCGTACCAGCCGGCCGGGACAAGCGATGTGGTTTCCCTGGACGAGCTCCCGCCCTACTCCGGCGAGCCCTATGTGGAGATCAACGGCAATGAGCCCGCCTTCCTCCCCGGGGAGATGACCGCCAATTCCTACGAGGTCTACAGCCCCCTGGACGAGCTGGGCCGCTGCGGCGAGGCGTCCGCCTGCGTGGGCGTGGACCTGATGCCCACGGAGGAGCGGGGGTCCATCGGACAGGTGAAGCCCACCGGCTGGCAGACGGTGAAGTATGACTGCGTGGACGGCAAGTACCTCTATAACCGCTGCCACCTCATCGGCTACCAGCTCTCCGGCGAGAACGCCAACAAGCAGAACCTCATCACCGGCACCCGCTATCTGAACGTAGAGGGCATGCTGCCCTTTGAGAATCTGGTCGCGGACTACGTCAAGGAAACGGAGAACCACGTCCTCTACCGGGTATGTCCCGTCTATGACGGCGGGAATCTGGTTGCCAGCGGCGTGACCATGGAGGCGAAGAGCGTGGAGGACGACGGCGAGGGCGTCAGCTTCTTCGTCTACGTCTACAACGTCCAGCCCGGGGTGGAGATCGACTACGCCACCGGCGAGAGCTGGCTGGAGGGCGGGACCCGCCCGGAGGCTGCCCCGGAGACTGCCTACGTGCTCAATACCAGCTCCAAGAAGTTCCATCTGCCCGACTGCTCCGGCGCGAACAGCATGAAGGCCGAGAACCGCCAGGAGACGTCCTCCTCCCGTCAGGAGCTGCTGGATCAGGGGTATGAGCCCTGCGGCACGTGCAAGCCGTGATGGATTGGAGAAGCGGGGAATGCCCGGAGGCGTATGCCTCCGGGCATTCCTTTTGTCAAAAAAGATGCGTTGCAAAAGCCTGCCGCGCGGTTTGATTGCAAAAATCTCCCGCCCCTCTTTACTGGACGTCCCTTTCTGCCGATATAAGTAATAACAAACTGGAAACCGCACGCAGCAGGAGGGACTGCCTATGAAAGATATTGCCATCCAGGGCGCGGCCCATGCCGCCGCCCAGCAATCCGCGTCCCGGGAAGCCCCGGTGGAAGCGGAGACGGAGGCCGCCGCGCCGGTGGAGATGGACGAAGAGGGCGGCTTCTCCTCCCTCCTCTCCCAGGGGGAGGAGGAGGCCAAGACCCTGGTGGAAATGATTCAGGAGGCCCAGGAGAAGGCGGAAGCCCAGCGGGAAGCCCTGAAGCTGCCCAAGAACTCCACGCGCTACGGCGACGCCCCCCTGGAGGCGTACGCCCGTCTGGCCCGGGCCAGAAGCACGGCGCAGGTCAACTCCGCCACCGGCTACGCCCGCCGCCGTCTGGCGCAGTTCAAGACCGCCCTGCACACCGACAGTGAGAACTCCGCCCGCATCAAGGCTGCCATCAGCCAGCTGCAAAAGGCGGTGAACCGCGGGGAGCGCAAGAAAAAGGAACTGAATCAGGAGCGGCTCACCGAGCTCCGCCGGGCTAAGGCCGCCAAGGAGGAGAAAAAGGAAAAGGAGAAGCTTCTGCGCCAGGAAATCCGCCGCCGGAAAAGTCAGCGGATGGTCCGGGAATCCGGCTATCTGCGGGAGGCGGAGATTTCCGACCGCCTGGCCGCCCACCTTACCGCTACCCAGATGGAGCTGCGCCAGCAGGCTCAGTCCCTGACAGCCTCCACCACCGCTTCCGTGGAAGCCGCCGCCCAGCAGTACGCCGCTGCGGGAGCTTCCGCCGCCGCGTCCGCCGTTCCTATGGAAGCCGGCTTCAGCGGACAGGCATGAGAGCCTGTTTTCCTATCTCCCCGCGCCCGTCCTGGCGGTTGATTTTCCGCCGAAGCTTCGTCAGCCCCCCTGCAATCCGCCAGGATTGCCGCGGGCGAAGAGGCAGGCGGAAAAACTGCACCGGAGAACAGAAAAATCTGCTCTCCGGTGCGGTCTTGCCTCGCCGGATTTATCCGGCCGCTTCCCCCAACGGCATGTAAAATTCTTACTTCAGCAGTGGACAATTTGCTTTTCCAGTGGTAAAATCAAAAAGATTAAACTGAGGGATTGCGCCCTGCGCGCAGTTCCCTTGTGAGTTTGGGAGGTCATAGTATGAAACGCAGAGTACTCAGTTTCATCACCGTTTTGGCTTTGTGCCTGAATCTGTTCCCGGCGGGGGCCTTTGCCGCCGATGAGGGAACGGACGACGGGCTGTGTCCGCATCATCCGGCGCATACGGATGCCTGCGGGTATATTTCGCCGGTATCGGAGCGGGAATGTACGCACAGCCACGACGATGGCTGCTATACAGAGGAAACGGACTGCATTCATGAGCATACGGCCGCGTGCTATCCGGGTCCGGACGGCGCTTCCGGAACGGATGAACCGGCTTTATGCGCGCATGTGTGTACCCAGGACAGCGGCTGCGTCACCCGGATGCTGGCCTGCCTGCACGAGCACGGCGACGCCTGCGGCTATGCCGAAGGGAATCCCGGCGCGCCATGCACGTTTGTCTGTCCGATCTGTCCCATCGAAGATTTGATCAGCAAGCTGCCCGCCAGGGTTTCTGTGCACAATATGGAGCAGGTCCAGGCGCAGCTCAGTGAGATTTATGCCCTGTATGATGAGCTGGCCAGCGATGAACAGCAGCAAGTGGATTTGTCGCCCTGCGCCGCCCTGCTGGATCAGATAGACGGGATGGGTTCTGCGGTACTGGACGGGGGGTATAACCTCGCGGAAGATGAGAATTACCCTGGCACGTTTAAAGTGATTGATTCCACGACCTTTAATACAAACGGGCATACCTTTACTGGTACTGGCCCAGAATGTGCCATACGGGTCACCGGGACAGGCAAGTTGTACCTGACAGGCGGCGGTTTGATTATCGGCAAAAAGGGCAGCGGCGTGGAGGTCCAGTCCGGCGGTTTCTTGAGCGTTGTGGAGCCGACCCCGTCTATTAAAGGTACGACATATGGCTTGGATATCGCCTCCGGTGCGGAAGTACACCTTTCCGGTGGTACCTATGAAGGCTCCATCGCCGCGATTCGGACGGCTGATGGTGATTTTGGCGCTCTGCTGGAAGATGGCTGTGCCTATTATGACGAAGGCGGCAATTGGATTCCGCCGGAAAATATGGCGACAGCCAAAAAGGTCATCGTCAAACAATGTACGGACCATTCCAAAGAATGCGTCCCCAATAGAGGGCTTCCGACCCACAACTGGACTTGTTCGATCTGCGGGGCCACCGGTACGGAAGAGTGTACGTTCGGCTTTGCACAGGGCACAACGGGAACGTGCGGCTCCTGCAATAACGAAATTACCGTTACAGTGGATCGGGACAGCCTAAAGGTTTTGGCCTTTGACGAAACCGTCAAGCCCGAAAACGGCGCCGTCACGGTCAGGGTGAAAGATGCCACAGCGGATTTGGTTCTGGATACCGATTACACTGTGTCCTATGAAACACGGGCCAATGTCGGTGAGGCCAGTTTTACCGTTACGGTTACCGTTACCGGTAAAGCATACAACGGAATCTTTACAGAGGACTACACGTTTACAGAAGCCGAGCTGGAAACGCCTGTTTTGGAATGGGATACTACGTCCATATCCGTCCCTGTAGCGGTAGACTATGACGGCAGTCCGGTGGAGAAGGATGATCTGCCGCCTGTAATCATCAATATACAGACGTCTGCCGGTGTGGACCTGCACGACAGGCTTAGGTATTCTCACAAGGCCCAGGGGAACGCCGATGCCTACACAGACGGCCTGCCCACCAACGCCGGTACTTATGACGTTGTGGTCACACTCCCGGAAGGGCCGGACTATCAGGCGGCCTCCAGTGAGGCCATTACGTTGGTGGTCCATCCAATCGACCCAATCGACACGGCCCCTGCCGCCGCCGAGCCAACCTATAACGGTGCCGCCCAAGAGCTGGTCACCCGGGGTGCGCTGAAACCTGTGGCGATGGCAGACGGCCTGGAAATCCAATTTGCGGTAAATGAAAACGGTCCCTACTCTATCACAATTCCCACCGGAACCAGCGCGGGGACTAACTACTCTGTCTGGTACAAAGTGGTCGGGCTGACCGGCAACTACATCGAACCAGCTCCGAATCCGGCGGAGGTCAGCGGCGTGGAAATCCTGCGCAAGCCGATCACGCCCATGGTTACCCTGTCGCAGTATAGCTTCCAGTACGATAACGAGGATAAGCAGCCTGCGGTCACGGTCAAGGATACGAGCGTGGACCCCGCGACCATTCTGCCGGACACCGAGTACCAGGTGGCGTATGTCAACAATCGGAACGTGAGCACCCAGGGTAATCCGGCAAAAGCAGTCGTTACCGATAAAACGGGCGGCAACTATGACATTACAACGGTTGAGGTCCCCTTTGAAATTACCCTCCGGGAGCAGGCGGCCTTGTCTATCACCAAAAAGCCCGATACCGTCACCTACGGGGATCGTTTTACTCTGGAAGCGTTTGGAGGTTCGGGTAACGGCCTTGTCACCTGGGAGATCATACCGGTTGACGGCGCGGCCGTGGCAACGGTGAGCCCAAACGGCGGACAGGTCACCATCGTTGGCGATGGAAAAGCCACGGTGAAAGCCACCAAATCCGGCACGGACCCCGAGACTGGCAAGACCAACTATGCGGACGCCACCGCGACCTGGACGCTTACCGCGAGTAAGAAGGCCGTCACCGCCACTGTGACGGCGGAGGATAAGGACTATGACGGCGATAATACCGCCACGGTCCACGCTGTTGTGGAGCAGGGTGTTCTGACCGGGGATATCATCAAGATTGAAGGTCTGACCGGCACCTTTGATGATAAAAATGCCGGGGTGGATAAACCGGTGACCGTAAATATAACGGGCGCGAAGATCACCGGCAATAATTCCGAACACTACGACGTTTCCTACTCCAGCACCACCGTCAAGGCGACCATCCACAAGGCGATCGCGAAGATTACAACCCCGCCTGCTGCCGCAACACTGACCTACAACGGCACTGAGCAGGAGCTGATTGCCACTGGGGCGGTGGTTGACCCCGCCAGTGTGCCGGTGGAATACGCCCTGAGCGAGGACGGCCTCTACTCCACCGATTCCCCGAAAGGCACCAACGCAGGTGAGTATACCGTCTGGTACCGCATCCAGGAGACGGCCAATTACACCGGCGAGGCTCCCCAGAGCGTGAAGGCGACGATTGCCAAAAAGTCGGTAGTCCCTGTCATTACGCTGGATGAGACTCATTTTGTCTACGACGGTACTGCCAAGGAACCGGTTGTCACGCTGAAGGAAGCGGACGGCACAACGGTAATCCCGGCCGGTGAGTATACGGTAGCGTACAGCAACAATATCAACGTGGGCACCGCCACCGTAACTGTCACGGCGAAGGCCGATGGAAACTATTCGTTTGCTGCCAGGACAGAAAACTTTACCATCGGAAAGAAGCAGGCCGAGGTCCTCACCGCCCCGGAAGCGGCGGGCGACCCGCTTACCTTCAATACCAGAGCCCAAAAGCTTGTGACCCCGGGCACGGGGACCGGCGGCACGATGGTTTACTCAACGGATAATGTAACCTTTCAGGCCCAAATCCCCACCGAGGCTAATGCTAGAACTTACAAGGTGTATTATAAGGTAAAGGGCGACGTCAACCACAGCGATTCCGCAGTGGGGGAGGTATCTGTTACTATCGCCCCCAAGACGGTGAAGGACCCGACCATCACGCTGTTTGGCGAGGACGGGGATCCCCTTGTCAGCTATACCTATGACGGCAGTGCCAAGGAGCCCCAGGTTACAGTCGTTGACGGCAGTACAACTATTGCTGCAAGCGAATATGATATCCGCTACGAAAACAACACAGACGCCGGTAATACCGCTACGGTCAACATCATCGACAGGCCGAACGGCAATTACACCGTGACGGGTTCGGCGACATTTGTAATCGAAAAGGCCAATATCGTCTTCAATCCGGCCCCAACCGCAGCCAATATCACCTACGACGGCAAGGCCCATGAGCTGCTCGTTCCGGGCACGACCAGCGGCGGCGAAGTCTGGTACGCGCTGAACAGCCCGACAACTACCTATACTGCGGCCATCCCCCAGGCCACCGACGCGGGAACCTACACCGTCTATTACAAGGTCGTGGGAGATAAGAACCACAATGATCTCACGGTACGGCCTGTGCCCGTGACCATCAAGCGCAAGCCGCTGACCGCCATCACCATTGAGCTGACCCCCGACAGCTTTGAGTACGACGGCAAAGTGAAGATGCCTACGATTACGGTCAAGGACGGCAAGACGGTACTGCCGGAGGAAGAGTATACATGGACGTGCAACGAGACTTCTCCGACAAACCAAGGCACCTATACCATTACGATTTCTGACGCTCTGAACGGCAACTACGATCTGACTGGAGTTACCGCCAATACCGCGACCTTCTCCATCGGTAAGACCGCTCAGACAGAGCTGGTGATCGAGGGCAAACCCAATCTCACCATCTACGGCGATACATTTACCTTGACCACCAGCGGCGGCTCCAGCAGCGGTGCGGTGACTTGGGGAGCGACAGGGCCTGCCACCGTGGACGCAGCCACCGGCGCGGTGGTGATCACAGGCGTTGGCGAGGTCACCATCACAGCCACCAACCCCGGCGATCAAAACTATCTGCCCGTCTCCGATCAGTGGACCTTTACCGCCGCGCCCAAGCCCGTTACGGCTTCCGTTGTGGTCGGAAATAGGGCCTACGACGGTACGACAAATGCCGCTGTAACCTCTGCCAGTATTACCACGATCAACAGTGACACGGTGACCATCGACCCGGCCAGCATTACTGCCGCCTTTGACACCCCGGGCGTTGGTACGGGGAAGACGGTTACACTGGATACCTCCAAGGTTAAGGTGACCGGCGCGGACGCGGCCAAATACGACATCAGCTATCCCGATACGGTGACTGCGGATATCACCAAGGCGACTACGACGGTCACCACCAATCCCGAGAAAATCGACTCCCTGACGTACAACGGACAGCCCCAGGAGCTGATTACGGCGGGTGTGACCAATGTGGGCTTCCTGGTGTATTCCCTGGATGGAAAGAACTTCTCCCCCGAGGTTCCCACCGGGACCGGCGCTGGGACATACACCATCCATTATAGGGTGGACGAGACGAGCGATTATACCGGTGTGGCCGGGGCCTCGATTACTGTGACTATCGACCCCAGGGCCATCACGCCTGAGGTGGAGCTGTCGGAATCGTCCTTCCTGTACGACGGCACGAAGAAGGAGCCGAAGATCACGGTCAAGGACGATGAAACTGTGATTGATCCCAAACAGTACACGGTCACATGGGCGAACGACGATCCGACGGTTACGGGTGGATTGCTGACAGCTGCGGGCACGTATACAGCCAACATTACGAACGTGGCCAACGGGAATTATTTGTTCACCGCAACCGCTCAGATTGAAATCACGGCGGCAACCCAGGGTTCGCTAAAAATCATCGGCAAGCCCGAGCACGTCTATTACGGCGACACCGTCACCACGCTGGAGGCTACCGGCGGCACTGGAAACGGAACGGTGACCTGGAGCATCGAACCGGGCAGCGCCGATGCTGAAATTGACCCGGCTATAGGCCATCTTACCGTCAAGGACATCGGGGCCATCACGGTCAAGGCGACGCGGACGGTCCCCAACTACGCGCCTGCCACCGACACCTGGACCTTTACCGTGGAGCCGAAGCTGGTCACGGCGGAGGTGACCATCACGGGGAGGGACTACGATGGGACCACAGCTGTTGACAATGCCGCAATCACAGCGGCGGTGAAGGCCGGCGACTTGGTGAATGCTGCCGACAGCATCACGATCAGCGGACTGACGGGAGCCTACGAGGACGCCAACGCCGGGACCGGCAAGACGGTCACGCTGAACAGCACTGGCGCAACTGTGACTGGCGACACCGCCAAATATGCCGTCAGCTATCCCGATACTGCCAAGGGGACGATCAACCCCAGGCGAGTCGACGTGACGGTCACGCTGTCCGGCAACGATTTGCAGACGGATAATACCGTCACGCCCCCCGCTTACTCCTACGCCTACGATGGCAAAGATAAGAACCCCACAGTTACGGTCATAGGCGTAGACGGAGCCTACAGTGCGGTACTGACAGCCAGCGATTACGATGTGGAAATCGCCGACAATAAGAATGTTGGCAACGCAACCGTAACTGTCACCGCAAAGGCGGGCGGCAACTACACGTTCACAGAAGCAAAGGTGCAGTTCGCTATCAAGAAAGCCAGTGCGGCGTGGAACACACCTCCTCAAGCCAAGATCCTGACCTATGATGGGACGAAGCAGGAGCTGGTGACTGCGGGTAGCGCCACCGGCGGTACAGTGGTGTATTCTCTGGAGCAGAATGGGACCTATGAGGAGGCTATTCCCAAGGAAACAGCGGCACGCACATACATTGTGTACTACATGGTAAAGGGCGATGACAATCATGAGGATACAGCGCCCGGTCATGTGTCCGTGACCATCAGCTCGAGGGAAATCACCCCCGCCATCAAGCTGGATCAGGTTTCCTACGAGTATGACGGCAATCCCCAAACCCCCGGCGTTACTGTCAAGGATGGTACAAATACGATTGTCGCTTCGGAGTACAGCGTATCCTACCGCGACAACATCAACGCCGGTACGGCAACGGTCATCGTCAGCGACAACAACGGCGGCAACTACATCGTAAACGGCACGGCCACCTTTGAGATCACAAAGAAAGCGCCCACACTTACGACGGAGCCGGCGGGAATCTCCGGCCTGCAGTACAACGGTGGGGCTCAGGAACTGGTCACGGCTGGCGTTTGCCATGAAGGCACTGTGGAATACTCGCTGAACGGCGGGAATTATTCCACCGCCATCCCTGTGGGAACGGCGGTCGGCACGTACACCATCGACTACAAGGTGCGGGGCGATGCCAACCACAGCGATACGGGCCCGGTGCGGCTGATGGTGGAGATCGGAAAAAACAAGGTGACAAATCCCACCATCACGTTGTCCTCCACCCAATTTACGTACAATGGCAGCCCTCAGGAGCCGGCCATCACCGTCCTCGACAACAATCAGCGTGAGATTCCGAAGCATGAGTACACGGTGACGATTACCGGCACTAATGGCAACAATATGGTGGATGTGGACACCTACACCGTTACCATCACCACGCCGTCAACCTCCAATTACGACATGACCAATGACGGTACGGTCAACGTCCGAACCTTCAAAATCGTTCCGGCGGACCAGGAGAGTATTTCCATTACTGGCACCCAGGCCCAGGTCCACTACGGCGATACCATCTCGCTGGGCGTTACAGGTGGCACCGGTGTTGGGACGATTGCCTGGGAGATTAGGGCGAAGGATAACAGCGCAGTCTCCAGCACGATCAGCGCGACCGGATTGCTCACCGTGACAGATGTAGGCGGACCCTACATTGTCACAGTGACCCGTACCAAGCCCAACTACGGCACCGTATCCGCCGAGTGGGAGTTCAGCGCGGGCAAGAAGCCGGTGACGGCGGAAGTGACCATTGCGCCGAAGCCCTTCGATGGGACCCCAGATGTTAACGATACCGCTATTACGGCGGTTGTGAACGCCAGAGATCTAGTCAGCGGTGACTCTATCAGCATCAACGGCTTGAAGGGCACTTATGACAGCGCCAGCGTTGGCACGAAGACGGTCACACTGAACAGCGGCAATGTGACCGTCGGCGGTACCAATTCGGAAAAGTATGACATCGCCTACCCCAAGACTGCTACCGGGGCTATTCTGTCGGCGGCGGCCACGGTGGATACCGTTCCGAAAGCTGTGGACTCTCTGATCTATGACGCCAGCGAGGCCCAGGAGCTGGTTACGGCGGGCACTGTGACGGGCGGCACCATGGTCTACTCTCTGGACGGCACCAATTTTACCGCCGCCATCCCCAAAGCCAAGGAGGCTGGCAAGCACACGGTCTGGTACAAGGCCCAGGGTGATAGCAACCACACGGACAGCGAGGCTGAGAGCATTGAGGTTACCATTAAGCAGCGGACAGTAGCATCGAATGATGTTCAAATTGAGCTGACACCTCCCAGCGCAAAATACGATGGTAATGTGAAGCGGCCCACGGTCACGGTCAGGGACAAAGAGAACAACGTGATCCCGGAGAGCGAGTATAAGGTCACATATGTTTCTGATTCCGGCGAGAACTGGACGGACAAGGGTACGTATAAGGTCAAGGTTGAGAATATCACCGGCGGAAACTATGTTGTTGAGACAGCCACAGCCAACTTTGAAATCAACACATCGGCCCAAGCTCCACTGGAGATCGTCAACAAGCCTGGCTTCGTCTACTACGGCAACACTTTTACCTTAAGCGCAGTAGGCGGCTCCGGCAGTGAGAAAGTTACATGGAGCAGCAGCAATGAGGATATTGCCCATATTGACGCCAACGGTTTTGTGACCATCAAGGGGGTAGGCTCCGCCACGATCACCGCAGCCAAGACGGGCGGCGGCAACTATGATACGGTGACAGCGACCTACCCGCTCAACGCGCTGAAAAAGCCGATTACGGCCATTGTCACCGCGGACGACAAGGTGTACGACACCAAGACGGACGCCAACCTCCACGTCACATGGGAGAAGGGCGCTCTGGTCGGGGATGACGAGATCAAAATCGAGACCCTGACGGGAGCATTTGCAGACGAACATGTCGGGACAAATAAAAAGGTGACCTTCACCTGTACGTTTGTCGCTGATACGACCTATGCCAAGTACGACATCACCGTCCCGCCCAATACCACCGCGTCCATTTCTAAGGCGGACGCCACAGTGGCGGTACTGACGGCAAATGATCGTGTGTACGACGGCACGTCCCAGGCCCTTGTGACCGGCGGAAATGCAAATACTACCCTCTATTCCGGCTCCAGAGACGGCGTATATACCGCAACAGTGCCCACTGAAACCAACGCGGGAACTTATACGGTCTGGTACAAGGAAAAGGGTGACGCCAACCACAACGATTCCGAGCCCCAGTCGATCCAGGTGACCATCAGCCAGAAAACGCTGACGGCGGACGCCTTGAATACCACCCTGTCCGGCAATGACTTGCAGACGGACACCATCAACGGAACCTACTACTATACGTATGACGGAAGCGAGAAAAAACCCTCTGTTATTATCAAGGACGGTTCGGTGGTCATCCCGGCCAGCGAGTACACAGTTGGCTACAGCAATAATAAGAACGTAGGCGATGCCACCGCCACCATCACGAACAGCGAGGGCGGCAACTACACCGTCAACGGCAGCGTAACATTCGAGATCCGCAAGGGCAGTGCAGAGCTGGCCACTTACCCCCAGGCCAAAGACCTGACTTACACCGGGCAGATGCAGGAGCTGGTGGCCGGAGGCACCGCAACGGGCGGTCATATCGAGTACGCGCTGGATGGCGCCGCTTACAGCAAAGATATACCCAAAGCGGACAACGCGGGCACGTATACGGTAACCTACAAGGCTGTCGGCGATGGTAACCACGAGGACAGCACAAAGGTTGGCTCGGTTACCGTGACCATCAAGCCGAAAGAAGTTGTCAGTCCGAAGGTTGCCGTGTCCGGCACCTACACCTATGACGGAAGCGCAAAGGAGCCGGGTACCGCTAATGTCACGGTAGAGGACGGCGGCAAGATCATCCCTGACACCGAGTATACCCTGTCCTACCGCGACAACGTTAACGCCGGTACGGCGACGGTCATTATCACCAACGCCAACGGCGGCAACTACATCGTAAACGGTACGGGGACCTTTGAAATTGCGAAGGGCGCCGCGTCGGTGGCAGCGGCTCCGAAGGGTTTGAAAAATCTGCCCTACAACGGCACCGAGCAGGCGCTGATTGAGGCGGGCACTGCCTCCAACGGAACGATGGTGTATTCTCTGAGCGAGACTGGCGAGTATACTCCGGCCATTCCCACCGGGAAAGCTGTGGGTACTTACACCGTCTGGTACAAGGCCCAGGGCGACAGCAACCACAATGACAGCGCGGCTGCTTCGGTTTCCGCCTCCGTCATTGTGAATACCGTGGCCGCGCCCACCATCCAGGTGACGCCGCCCTCGGTGACATTCAATGGAGAGAAGCAGGAACCTGCGGTCACTGTCAAGGACGATAAGGGGTTTGTAATCGATGGCAGCGAGTACACGGTGTCGTACAGCGGTGATCTGATCAATATGGGCAAGTATACCCTGACCATTACCGAGGTCACGGACGGAAATTACACATTTGACGTCACAGGTGGCAAGAACACCGCCGAATTTGAAATCCTCCCGGCGGACCAGACGCCTCTGACCATCACCGGCACACGGGAGCGCGTCTACTACGGCGATACCATCCAGCTGGGGACCACAGGCGGTGACGGGACAATAGCCTGGACAGTCAGCGACAACTCGATTGCCAGCATTACCAATGGACTGCTTGAAATCATCGGCGTGGGTTCTGTCACGGTCACAGCCACCAGCACCAAAACCGGCTACGCCGACCAGACCGCCACCTGGGCACTCTACGCGGAGAAGAAGCCGGTGACAGCCGTTGTGACAGCAGAGCCAAAGACCTATAACGGCGACAAAACTGCCACCGTTACCGCTGTGCTGAACACCAGCGATTTGGTGAACGGCGATGTTGTCAAAATTACTTTGGCGGGCAACTTCGAGGACCCCAACGCCGGAACGGGCAAGAAGGTGAGCGTTGACAGCTCCAATCCTCAATTCTCCGCTGATAGCACGGGGCAAGAGAACTACCTCATCACCTACCCCGACACCACCACCGCATCGATTTTCAAGGCAGACATCGACACGGCGAAAGTGACGCCGCCAACAGCGGCGGCTGATCTGGAGTACACCGGCCTTCCCCTGACGCTGGTAGACACGGCAGGTTCCTCCACGGATGGCACGATGGAATACTCGCTGGACAACAAGACCTACTCCGCCAGCCTCCCCACCGGCACCGGCGCGGGCGACTACGAGGTCTGGTACCGCGTGAAGGGCGACAGCAACCACAACGACACCGCAGGCACAACGCTGGGAACAGTGACCATCACCCCGCAGGCTGTGACCAACCTTACCATTGAGTTCAACCCCAGCGGGGCTTCGTATGACGGCAAAGAGCATAAACCGACGGTCACGGTCAAGGACAACAACAAACGCGTGATCCCAGCAACAGAGTACACCGTCGATTACGGGACTGGGGACTGGACGAAAGCCGGAGACTACGAGGTCAAGGTTACCGCAAAAGGTGGCGGAAACTATACCTTCTCCGAGGCAAAAAAGACATTCACCATCCTCGTAGCGGGGCAAAGCCCGCTGTCGATCACGAATAAGCCCGGAAAGGTCCAGTACGGAGACAGCTTTACCCTCAGTGCGGTGGGCGGTTCCATAACAGGGGCTGTGGCGTGGGCGAGCAGTGACCCGCAGGTTGCCTCTATTAACGACAGCGGCCTGGTAACTGTCCACAAGTCCGGCTCGGTTACGATCACCGCAAAGAAAGTGGCTGACGGCAACTACGGCGAGGTCTCGGACACCTGGTCGTTCCGCGCGGAAAAGAAGCCGGTTACGGCGATCGTGACCGCGAAAGACAAGGTGTACGACACCAACGCCGAGGCTGAGCTGACTGTCACGTGGAAAGATGGCGACATTCTGAAGGGCGACGCCATCATATTTACCCCCGCGCTGTCCGGCCGGTTTGACTCTGCCGGTGTGGGAACGAACAAAACCGTTACCATCACCGGCACAGCGCCCGCCAGCGACAAGTATGACATCACACTCCCCGCGTCCACTACGGCGTCCATCACCCCCAAGCCCGCCAGCGTGACCGGTGTGACGGTGCCTGCGCTGACCTATAACGGCAGTGAGCAGGACCTGCTCAGCGGCGGCACGGCGGAAGGCGGAGACCTCGCGTATTCTCTGGACGGCGTCAGCTACACGCTGACCGTCCCCCAAAAGACCTACGCGGGGACGTATCCGGTCTGGTACAAGGTCATTGCCGGCAAGAACCACGAGGACAGCCCCGCGGTCAGAGTAAATGTGACCATCGCGCCGAAGCCGGTGACAAATCCTGTCATCGAGCTGTCCAGCGAGACCTTCGACTATGACGGCACCGCGAAGAAGCCCGACGTGGTGGTCAAGGACGGTACGACCGTGATTCCGGCCAGCGAGTACGATGTGAGTTACAGCAACAACGTACAGATCGGCACCAACGCCACCGTTACCATCACCGCCAAAACCGGCGGCAACTACAATGTCAGCGGCAGCAGGACCTTCACCATCAAGGCAGGCAGCGCGGCTTTGAAAGACGCCCCCAAGCCGAACGATCTGACCTACAACGGCTTTAAGCAGGAGCTTGTGACGCCCGGTACTGCGGTCAACGGCAAGGTGGTGTATTCCACAACGGAAAACGGCAGCTACAGCACGTCGATTCCCGGTGAGACCAATGCAGGTGTTTATCAGATCTGGTACAAAGTGCAGGGCGACAACGGCGCCGGTGATACAGAGCCCAAATCGGTGATTGTGGAAATCAAGCAAAAACTGGCCTATCCCACGGTCAAACTGGAGCTGGCAAGCAATCCTCTGCCGTACACCGGCACTCCGCAAGAGCCCTCTGTAACCGTAAGCGTGAATGAGGAAAGGCTCGATGAAAACGATTATACCGTCACCTACAGCAATAACATCGAACCAGGCAGAGCGGAGGTTACGGTCCAGAGTACGGGCAGCGGCAATTACCAGTTCAAGGACACAACGGCATTTTACATTGCAAAGAGCAAGGCGGCATTTGCCGTGCCGCCGGAGGGCAGGACGGACCTGGTCTACACCGGAGAGCCCCAGGAGCTTATCGAAGAGCTTACGGGTATATCTCTGGAGGGGATCGTTGTCTATTCGCAGAATGCTGTAACGTATTCCGCCGAAATTCCGACCGGGACCAAGGTACGCACCTACACAATTTTTGCCAAGGTGCTGGGCAATTCCAAGCACGAGGACAGCGACCCCATCACAATCAGCGCGGCCATTGGTACGAACGTTGTGACCAGCCCGACTGTCACCCTGTCCCAGAACAGCTTCAAGTATGACGGCAGCGAACACAAGCCCACCGTCACTGTGACCGATGACAGCGGCAATGTAATCCCGGCTGGTGAGTATACGGCAACCTACAGCAATAACATCAATGTTGGTACTGCCACCGTCACCATCAAGAACAGGGGGACCAACTATCAGTTGGATACGACCGCCAAATTCCAGATCGTTGACGGCAGCCAGCCCATCCTGACCATCACCGGCAAGCGGGACAGCGTGATCTACGGTGACACCCTCTACCTGGGCACCACCGGCGGAACCGAAGCGGTGACCTGGAGCAGCAGCGACACGAACGTTGCCGCCATTGACAGCAGTACCGGCGTGGTGACCACTAAGAAGTCCGGCAGCGTCACGATTACAGCCGCCTCCGGAAGTTTGACCGATACCTGGACCTTCACCGTGGCCCCGAAGCCCGTCACCGCCGTTGTGACGGCGGCAAGCAAGCCCTATGATGGCAATAATACCGCCACATTGACCGTCACCATCAGCAATGGTCTGGTTCCCGACGATATTATTTCCGCTGGCAGCGTTACAGCACAGGGACATTTTGCGGACGTGAACGTGGGGGAAAACATGACCGTCGTCATTGACAGCCTGACAGTCCCGGCTGAGGTTAGCGCAAAGTACGACATCAGCTGGCCCGCCACCACCACGGCGTCCATCACCCCGAAGCCCGCTGCGGTAAAGGACCATCCGCAGCCGGTTACAGGTCTGACCTACACCGGCAGTCCGCAGGCCCTGGTGACCGCCGGCGCGGCGGAGGGCGGAGAGCTGGTCTACTCCGTGGATGGCGGCAGTTACAGCTACAACCTTCCTACAGCTGTGAACGCGGGCAGCTACACTGTCCGGTACAAGGTTGAGGCTGGTGATGACAACCACAAGGACAGCGCCGTCATGAAGGTGGAGAATGTGACGATCGGTGTGAACACTGATAAGCCCACCGTCCTGTGTACGCCGAACACGATCCCCTATGACGGCACGGAAAAGACTCCCACTATTGTTGTCAGAGATTCCCAAAACCGTATTATCCCGGAGAGCGAGTACACCATAGAGCTTCCTGCCAATCGGATTGAGGTGGGTGAATACGAAGTGACTGTCACAGACAAGACGGGCGGCAACTACGAGTTTACTACGCCCGTAACCGGCAAGTTCAAGATCGTGGCATCCAGCCAGAATCCCCTGTCTATCATCACCAGTACGCCTACCAACATCCATTACGGCGACAGCTTCCGCCTGAGTGCCATGGGCGGCTCCGGAAGCGGCGCAATTCAGTGGAGTATCAAGGAAAGAAGCGGTGTTGCAACCATCGACAGCGATGGCGTTGTGACAGTAACGGGCACAGGCGGATTCACCGTTGAGGCCTACCGGGAAGCTGCGGACGGCTATGACAAGTCCAACACGGCCAGCGTAGTGTTTGAGGCAAAACCGAAGCCCGTGACCCCAGTGGTGGCGGCGGATGACAAGCCCTATGACGGAAAAACCGACGCGACGCTGAAAGCGTCCTGGAAGAGCGGCGACTTGGTGGGGAGTGATACGATTACCCTCACTGTGGGCGGTGCATTTGCAACAGCTGATGCTGGCACAGGCAAGCGGGTGGATATCACGTCACATACCGCCGCAGGCGATGCTGCAACCAAGTACATGATCACTTGGCCTGACAGCGTAACAGCGTCGATCTACAAGGTAGACGCGAAGTTGGCCACCGTACCTACTGGTCCCGACCTGACCTACAACGGCAGCGCGCAGCCCCTTGTCACCGGCGGCGCGACAGCGGGTAACATCGGCGTTGTGGAATACAGCACGAGTGAAAAGGGCACATATTCCACCACTATCCCCACCGGCACTAACGCCGGAACGTACACCGTCTGGTACAAGGTAGCCGACAGCGTGAACTACACCGGCATCGACCCGGCGTCCATCGAAGTGGAGATCAAGAAGATGACACCGAAGATCACCGCTTACCCCACGGCGTCTGGTGATGCGGGACAGCTGCTGAGCGATATTAAATTAAACGGCGGCGCAATAGAAGGTAATGTGACGGGCAAGTTTACTTGGAAGGATGGCAACATCCAAGCTGAAAATGGCGTTTCGTATGACGTGATCTTCACGCCGGACCCGGACTACATTGCCAACTACAACACGGCCACAATCCAGGTCCAGGTAACGCTGACAGCCACCAGCGGCATAAGCGTTCCTCCGCCTGTATCTACGAACACCACTCCGCCGCAGCCGACCGCCCAGGACGGCACAGCAAGCGCCGTTATGAGCGCCGCGGACGGCGATAAGCTGGTGCAGGAGGCGGTGGAAAACCAGAGCCAGACCATCGTGATCAAGCCGGAGATCACCGGCGATGTGACCAAGGCGCAGGTGTCCATCCCGGCCTCCACGGTGGGACAGATCCAGAGCCAGACCAACGCCTCCCTTACTGTCTCCACGCCCATCGCCGATGCGGCGATCCCCCGTGAGGCGCTGGATGCCCTGGCCAGCGCGGGCGGCGACATCAGCGTAACGGCCGAGCAGGAGGGGCAGTCGGTCACATTCACCCTGGCCGCAGGAGGCGAGACGGTGGAGCAGATTCCCGGCGGCCTGACCCTCACCATCCCGGTGGAGGACGCCGGTCCCGGCACCGTGGCGGTGCTGGTCCATGAGGACGGCGCCCGGGAGGTCATCCAGCGGAGCATTGTGGAAGACGGCAGAATGAACATTCCGCTGGATGGTTCCGCCACGGTAGAGATCGTGGACAACGGCAGGGCGTTCTCCGACGTACCCGCCGCCAACTGGGCCTCCGAGGCCGTGACCTTCGCCGCCGCCCGGGAGCTGTTCAGCGGCACCAGCGAAACAACGTTCAGCCCGGACGAAACCATGAGCCGCGCCATGCTGGCCACTGTGCTTTACCGGCTGGAGGGCCAGCCGGAGCAGACGGCGGCAAGCGCGTACAGCGACGTCAGTAGCGATGCCTGGTACGCGGACAGCGTCGCCTGGGCCGTGGAGAACGGCATCGCAAGCGGCTATGGGGACGGCCAGTTTGGCCCCAATGACAGTGTTACGCGGGAGCAGTTTGTCGTGATGCTCTGGCGGTACGTGGGAAGCCCCAAGGCAAGCCGCCGCGACCTGGAGTTCGCGGACGCGGACCGGGTCAGCGATTATGCCCAGGAGGCGCTGTGCTGGGCCGTAGAGAACGGCGTCCTGAACGGCAATGACAGCGGCCAGCTTGTCCCGGGAGGAACCGCGACCCGTGCCGAAGCGGCGCAGATGCTGAAGAACTTCATGGAAAACATCTAAAAACAGACATGAGGCGCCCCCTGATGCAGGAAAATAAACTGCATTGGGGGGTGTCCGTATGCGGCGGGGCAGAGCCTTTGCATGAGGCTCTGCGTCGTCCTTGGCGGGCGTCAGCCCGCCTGCGTCCCCCGCCTTGCCACACCGCATTTTCCCACGCCTCCTTTTTACCGATTCTCAAGTGTGTCGGCTATAAAAAATCCGGGATTTGTCACTAAAAGCGGAGATACCTGTTTCCACCCGATTTCGAGGAAAAGGCTATTGCAATTTTTCCCGCGGTAGAGTAAAATGTTACTTCCGAACCGAAAGGTCGGAAGTAACATTTGCCATGTTTTGCGGTTGCCGCTGTTTACAGCGGCGAGCAAAACGGCTTGCATCAAATGTATTATTTCCGAGCTTTGAGCTCGGAAATAATATCTGGCTGTGCGTACTGTTTACCAGCCGGTCCGGCACGATGAAAAATGCACGGAAACAGTTCGAGAAAGCCATCTCGGCCTTTTCGCCCTCCGATCAGGAGGCTTTCGTCCGACAGAACTTTGGAAGGGTGGATTTTCTCAACACGATGGAGGATAACTTTCCTGCCCGGCTGTACCTGAACAGCTGGGAGCAGTTCAGGACGGCAAAAGAGCTGATTGCCAAGTACTGCCCAAAGGCGGAAGTCTTGTGGAAAGAAAACGAAAAAGGAGATACCCAAATATGACCAGGAAAAGAACACGTTCTCTACTCTGCCTGCTATTGGCGGCGCTCATGCTGTGCCTGTCCGCTTGCGGCAAAGATGACAGCGGGAGCGGCCAGGGCGGCGACGATGTTCTGCTGCCCATCAGCATAAACGGCAAAGAGATCCGGGTGGGGGAGACTACGGTCCAGACTCTGCTGGATGAGGGCTTGGAGGTATCCTGGGTGGACGAGGACTATAATCGGATCACGGTAGACCCTGCCGCTCAGTTGGAGGCGAATGCTTACTACACCGGCGGCAGCATCAAGGTGTCGGACAATATGTCCTTCATGATTTCCTTTACAACGGACGAGGAGGAGGTTTCACTGGGGCAGGCGGTAATTGCCCGGTTGGAGCTGACCACAGCCGCCGAAAGCGATAAGAGCGTTCTTGAGGCGATTTCTTTTGACGGAGTACCGATCACGGAGCTGACGCAGGAGAAGGCTGCGGAGAAATATCCCGACTGGACGGGAAACGAGGTTATGTGGCTGCACTACGGTCTGGAATACAAGTACGATTTGAATTTCGACATTTCCAGCGGCTGCCTCAACAAATTTGCCGTGGAGCGCACTTACGATGTGGATTGGAACGGCTAAGGATGTGAGAAAAAGTACGGCATACCGTTCAGGAGCTGCCGATGATTAAAAAAGATTGCCGTCTTTTCTGGTTGAAAAGGCGGCGGTCTTTTTGAGGAATAAGCGGCTGTATTTCTTGACAACATAGCGAAAATGTATTATTGTATTTAGGGAAAAACTGCCGCGCGTTTTCTTCTCTGCATGGAATAAAAGACTCGGACAGGTGAACGGAAAATGGTAAACTTTGTCGTTGCATTGGAATGCCTGGGGATATGCCTGACCCTTGCGGCCCTGCTCCTCCTGATCGGCGGAGACGGAGCCAGGGAGCAGAAGCTCCTTATTTTCATCATGTGCGGCTCGCTGGTGCAGAACGCAGGCTATCTGCTGGAGCTGACCGCCCCCACCTTGGAGGCTGCTATGACAGCGGTGACGGTGGAAAATGTGGGCTCCGCCTTTGTCCCGCTGTGTTACTGCTGGTTTACCTACAGCTACTGCTATACGCCTCCGCCGAAAAAACTGCTGTACGCCCTTGGCGCGGTCAACTTCTTCATACTGCCGACGGTTTTCTTCAATTGGAACGGCCTCTTCTACCAGGACGTTCAATGGATGTCCGCCGCGGACGGATTTCACTACGTCAATATTTCCTACGGCCCCCTGTATACCTTTTTTATGCTGACCCGTATCGTGATCCCCTACGTTCTCTCCATACATACCCTGGTGCGGGCGGTGCGCCTCCGCTCAGACCAGCAGGTCAACCGCCAGTATTGGACGATTCTGGGCATTTCCTTCCTGCCCGTTGTGGTGCTTATCGCCTATGTGTGCAAGCTCATCGTGGTGTTCGATTTCACTCCGGTGACGCTGGCCGCCGCCATGTCGCTGGTGGTGATTGTGGCGTGGAGCCGGCGCAGCTATGATTTCCGCCATCTGGCGGCGGAGAAGGTGCTGGAGAACCTGGGCGACGGCGTGATTGCACTGGACGACCACGACAGGCTGATCAGCTACAACCGGGCCGCGTCCCAGATCCTGACCAGCCTGCCCCAGCATAAGCTGGGGGAAAATGTCCGGGTGCTGGAGGAGTTCCGGGAGGAAATGCTCAACGAGGACATCCCCTGGAGCTTTTCCATGAACGGACAGCACTATGAGTGCCACAGCAAGCAGATTATTGATGAAAGCGGGAGGAAAAAGGGCTGCGTCATTCTGATCCTGGATATGACCGACATCAAGGCATATATCAACGAGATCAAGCGAGTGCGGCAGCAGGCGGAAAAAGCGAATATTGCCAAGAGCGAGTTCCTGGCCAACATGTCCCACGAGATCCGCACCCCGATGAACGCCATCATCGGCCTCAACGATATCATTATGGAGGAGTGCAGGGATGCCTCCATATACGCTCACGCCAAAGACGTGAAGTCAGCGGCCAAAAATCTGTTGGCGATCATCAACGACATTTTGGATCTGTCCAAGGTGGAAGCAGGCAAGATGGAGCTGGTGCACGCGGACTATCACCTGAAAACCCTGGTCGGCGAGGTGGTGGGTATGATGGATATGGCCGCGTCCAAGCGCGGACTGATTCTGAAATACGAGTGCGACGATACGCTCCCCTGCCGCTACAGAGGCGACGAGGGGCGGATCAAGCAGATTCTGATCAATATCCTCAACAACGCCATCAAGTTTACAAAGGAAGGCTATGTGAGGGCCAGCGTCACCGGGGAACCCGGCGGGCAGGAGGACGAGGAGCTGATTACCTTCCGGGTGGAGGACACTGGCTGCGGCATCCATGAGGAGGACCTGGGAAAGATTTTCGAGGATTTCCGTCAGGTGGACGCCAAGCGCAACCGGAGCGTGGAGGGAACCGGCCTGGGGCTGGCGATTGTCAGGCACTTGGTGGAGCTGATGGGCGGTACGATCCGTGTGGAGAGCGTATACGGCAGCGGGACTACCGTCTCCATCACCATTCCCCAGAAGATTCTGGACCGGCGGACCATCGCGGAGATGCCGGAGCCGCCCCAGACGGAGCTGGCGCGGTCTGAATCCTTCACCGCCCCCCATGTGAAGATACTCATTGTGGATGACAACCTGATCAACCGCAAGGTGGCCAAGGGGCTCTTGAAGAGCTACGGCTTCGACCTGTCCGAGGCAGAGAGCGGTCCCGAGGCCATCGAAATGGTGCGCGAAACCCGGTATGATATTATCTTTATGGATCATATGATGCCTGTGATGGATGGAATCGAAGCGGCGGAGATCATCCGCCGGGACTGCGGTGAGAACGGGCGGTTCCCGGCAATCATCGCCCTGACCGCCAACGCTATGGAGGGCATGCGGGAGCGGTTTCTGGACCGGGGCTTCCAGGACTTTATTGCCAAGCCCCTGGACAGGAAGGCTCTTGAGCAGCTGCTGATGCGCTGGGTTCCCGAGGACCGGCGGCGGGCCGGAAACAGCGGGGAGACGGACGGGGAAACGGATCTGAGCGCCCTGCGGATCGAGGGAATCGATACCGACGCTGCGGCCCGCTATTATACCGGCGATGAGGCGGGGTTTGTGGAGCTGCTGGAGCTCTATTATATGGACGGCCGGCGTAAGGCGGAGCTTTTGAGAGAGCTGGCGGGTTCTGATATTGCGCGCTACTGCGTGGAGGTGCATGGACTCAAGAGCGCCTCGGCCAATATCGGGGCGGTTAACGTGTCCGACATGGCCCGCGCCCAGGAGAACGCCGCCGCCCAGAACGACAGGGAGTTGATTGACCGGCAGTTCCCTGCGCTGCTGGCGGCCTATGAGAAGCTTCTGAAGAACATTGGGATGTTTCTGGAGCGCCGGCATCAGGATGACCCGCAGGAGGAAATGCTCCCCTCCCTGCCCCTGCAGGAGCTGAAAGAGCGGGTGGGCACGGCCTTGAATAAGCTGGAGAATTTCAGGTCGCAGGAGTGCGCCGGTATGGTGGAGGACATCCTGCGCCATGCGCTGCCCCGGGATGCGGCAGACAGCCTCAAGGAGATCCAGGGCCAGCTGAAACTGTATGAAGATGACGACGCGGAAGAGCTGCTGCGGCAGCTTCTGAGCAAACTTGAAAAGGAGGTAGGCGCAAATGTATAAGCCGGAGAGAGGACTCAACCGGAAGCGCATTCTGGCGGTAGATGACGCGGTGATTATTTTACGGAGGATCACGAACGCCTTGGAGGAGTACTACGATGTGGTTACGGTGAGCTCCGGCACGAGGGCGTTGAAATACCTGGAGAAGGAAAAGCCCGATCTGATCCTGCTGGACATCCGCATGATGCCGAAGGACGGATTTGAAACCCTGCAGGAGATTCGCGCGATGGAGGATCGGTCCGATATCCCGGTCATCATGCTGACCGGCGTGGAGGACAAGACATATGTGATAGAGGGCATCAAGCTGGGGATATGCGATTATATCCTGAAGCCCTTTTCTCCGGACGACCTGCTTGAGAGAATCCAGCGGGTACTGGATCCGGAAGAGGATCAATAAGTCAGCGGGGGGAGATTTTGCTTTATGAGTACTGCCATAACCAAGGAAACGCTTGCGCAGATATTTGACCAGGCGCTTCAGGAGGTTACCGAACGGACTGCCGGCGTACGCCTGCACCAGGAGGACCAGCCGCCGGGAGAGGACCTCTGTACGGTGCATATCACCTTTGACAAGGGGTTCAATACCAGCCTGACCCTCTGCGCGGACACCAGCCTGCTTGCCCGCATGGCCTGCAATTCCTTTCATGAGGAGAATGTGACCCCTGAGGACCTGGAGGAATTCAGCAAGGAGTATCTCAACGTGCTCTGCGGCAAGGTTACAGGGGCGCTGTTTCGGGCGACGCAGATTCCGGCCCATTTCGGGCAGCCTGTATTTTATCGCGGACGCTATGAGCCGCAGGAGCAGGAGGTGCAGTTTATCCTTACCTACGCCAATGAGCACAGCGAGGGAGCGCAGCTGATTCACCATGTGCCCTGTTCCCGAGAGGGCGGGGCCGATTCGGAAAAGACTTAACAGGAGGGACATGTCAGATGAGCAAGCGAGTTATGATCGTAGACGATTCCCGGCTGGTCAGGGTTCAGCTGGAGGATGTCCTGAAGGGCACCGACTACGAGGTTGCGGCATACTGCCGCAGCGGGGAGGACGCCATTGAGCAGTACGCCGCCGTACAGCCCGACCTGGTGACGATGGACATCATCATGCAGGGAATGGACGGACTGGACGCGGCGGAGATCATCTTGAAGCAGAACCCGGACGCCAGGATTGTGATGATCTCGTCCCTGGCATATGGGGACACCTACGACAGGGCCAAATCGATCGGAGCCAAGGGCTTTGTAGATAAGCCGTTCCATCGGGAGCAGCTGCTGAAGGTGTTTGAAGAGGCGTTATCGTAGTCTTGCGGGGCAGGACAGCGGAATTTTGGTTAAAACAGCTGATTTCGTATGAAATCGGCTGTTTTTATATATCGCCGAAGCAGCTGAAAATCGGTAAGGTTCGGCGTCAAAGCATGGCGTGGAGTTCGTTGTCGTCCTTGGTGGGCGTCAGCCCGCCCGCGTCTTCCGCCTTGCCACGCCATGTTTTCCCTCGCCTCCTTTTTACCGATTCTCAACCGCATCGACTATATCGCACAGCTTGCGGAAGGGGCGGAGGCACAAAAAGCTCCCGCCCCATACGGGGCGGGAGCTGGAAATGCGAAGGGATGCTGTTAACGCTTGGAGAACTGGGGTGCGCGGCGGGCGGCCTTCAGGCCGTACTTCTTGCGCTCCTTCATACGAGGATCGCGAGTGAGCAGACCGGCCTTCTTGAGGATGGGACGGTTATCGTCGCCGGCCAGCAGCAGGGCGCGGGAAATGCCGTGGCGCAGAGCGCCGGCCTGGCCGCTGACGCCGCCGCCCTTGACGGTGGCGACGATGTCCACCTTGCCCTCGTTGGCGGTAGCCACCAAGGGCTGACGGACGATCATCTTCAAGGTGTCAAGGCCGAAATACTCCTCGATGTCGCGACCGTTGATGGTAATGGCGCCGGTGCCGCCGGGATAAACCTGGACGCGGGCCACGGAGGACTTCCGACGGCCAGTGCCGTACAGATAAGGCTTCTTAGACTGATACATGTTCCTCTACCTCCTTATTCCGCGTAGAGCTCGGGCTTCTGGGCCTGCTGCTCGTGGGTGTCGCCGGCGTAGACATGCAGGCGCTTGAGGGAATCCTTGGTGACCACGTTGCGGGGCATCATGCCGCGGACAGCGACCCGCATGGCCAGCTCGGGCTTCTTCTCCATCATATCCTTGTACTTGGTCTCCTTCAGGCCGCCCACCCAGCCGGAGTGGGTGCGGTACATCTTCTGCTCCAGCTTCTTGCCGGAGAGAGTGGCCTTGGAGGCGTTGATGACGATGACGTTGTCGCCGCAGTCGGCATGGGGGGTGTAGGTAGGCTTGCGCTTTCCGCGGAGCAGGTCGGCGACGATGACGGCGGTGTGGCCCAGGGGCTTGCCGGCGGCATCAACAACGTACCACTTGCGGACAATATTGCCCTTGTTTGCCATAAAAGTGGACATGGCTGTTTTCTCCTTCTTGGTTCTTCCTTCGATCACGAAAGAACAGGAGGGAGACTCCTGCTGTCTCGTTATCGAAGGAAGTCTTGTATTTTTGCTCGAAATCAGGTACAATGACCCTCAGCGAACAGATATATTTATAGCACACCCGAACCCGCTTGTCAACTCTATTTTTATTTATCTTATATAATCCTTTTGATATCTCTTGTTTTCTGCTGATTCCTATTAAAATCTCGTTTTTGATTTTCGAATTTTCCAGGAAGGAGCTCCCTATGCAGCGAATTCTATCCCTTGTCCGCCGGTGTGTGGAGGACTACCATATGATTGAGGAGGGCGACACGGTGGCAGTGGGCGTCAGTGGCGGCAAGGACTCGCTCCTGACCCTGGCGGCCCTGGCGAAGCTGCGGGATTTCTATCCCAAGAAATTTGACGTAGCGGCCCTGACCATTGACAGCGGCGCGCCGGGGATGGATTTTTCACCCATTGCCCGGCTGTGCGATGCGTTGGACGTGCCCTACCACGTGATTCCGGTGCCCATTTACGAGATCGTGTTTGAGTGCCGGAAGGAGAAGAACCCCTGCTCCCTCTGTGCCAAGCTCCGCCGCGGGGCTTTGAGCACGGAAATGAACCGTCTGGGGCTGAAAAAAATTGCGCTGGGGCACCATTACGATGACGCGGTGGAGACGATGGTGATGTCTCTCTTTCTGGAAGGGCGGATCGGCTGTTTTCAGCCGGTGACCTATCTGGACAGAAGCCAGGTGACGCAGATCCGGCCTCTTCTGTATGTCCAGGAGCGGGAGGTGCGCGGCGCGGTGCGCCGCCTGAACCTTCCCGTCGTCAAAAATCCTTGTCCCGCTAACGGGACCACCAAGCGGGAGGAGACGAAGGAACTGCTTCTTCAGTTGGAAAAGCAGTTTCCTCAGCTGAAAAAGAAGATTTTTGGGGCTATACAGAGGTATCCACTGTATGGGTGGAGTTTGGAGGAGGAACAGCGGTAAGGTTTCTCTTCGCGCCCTTTGGGCGCGAACGGGAGTAATTTCTCGAATCAGCCCGGGACCTGTGCGGCCCCGGACTCCGCGCCTACTTTTGCCCCGCGGCAAAAGTAGGCAAAAACGCGCTTGAACCTACGGTTCAAGACTCCCTTAACGGGCAGGCGCGTACGCGCCTTTGCCCTATACGGGGGATAAAGGACTGTGCGGTGCTGATTGGGATAGGCGAAGCCTCCGAATTTCCGATCCTACGGGTATCTAATCTAGTGGCTTGGCAGTCAACCAACTCCGCCTGCCGGCCTGTTAAAGGGGTAGAGCCTGCTAGGGGGACGTTCTAACGGGACTGCCCCGGGAGATCCAGCGTGTAAGACGATAGGGTCTGCCGATAACATCGTTGAATAGACGCTTCGCCTAATACATGGGAGCCGCCCGCTTCAGCCCGGACGGACTACAGTGGAAGCGCAAAAAACAATCACCCCTGTAATGCAGGAAGGTTCTTAGGAAACGTAGTTTCCTAAGCGATCTTTTGCTTCTTTTCGCTCGCGCGAAAAGAAGGCCCCGCCGCCGGCGAGGCGGCAAAAAAGTCCCGCCCCGCAGGGGCGGTAAGAAACACGCTTTGACGAAGAAAGAAGAGAGCGGCGCGGCCCGCAGGGCCGCAGAAAGGAAATTTTATGTTTACCGGCTACACCGAAAAAACGATAGAATTTATGTGGGGCATCCGCCTCAATAACAACAGAGAGTGGTTTACTGCCCACAAGCAGGACTACCTGGACCACCTCTATACCCCCACCATGGAGCTGGGAAGAGAGGTCTACGAAAGATTCATGGAGAAATATCCTAAATTGGCTCTGAACCTCCATGTCTGCCGTATCTATCGGGATGCCCGCCGCCTCCACGGCCAGGGGCCCTACAAAGACCACCTCTGGCTCACCATCCGGCCAGAAAACGACATCTGGAGCCACCAGCCTGTCTTTTGGTTCGAAATTACCCCGGAGGAGTGGAGCTATGGCGTGGGATTCTGGAACGCCGACGCCCAGACCATGGCCGCCATGCGACGGGACATGGACGAGGACCCCAAACGGCTGGAAAAGCTGGTCCGTAAACTGAAAAAAGACGGCCGCTTCACCGTCCAGGGACGGGATTACGCACGTAAAAAGGGAGAATCTACGCCGCTGCTGGCGGATTGGTACAACAAAAAAGATATTTCCGTGGGACGTTACTGCCCCGCTGACGAGACGCTGTATTCCCCCGCGCTGGCGGATACGCTGGTGGACGGCTTCTCCTTCCTGGAGCCCGTATATCGGTACTTCAAGTCCTTCTGCAAGGCGGGACTGGAGGATCTGAAGTAAGGGCAACACGGCTCCTAAGAACCTGTTTCATATCTCAACGAGTGCGGATTGGCGAGTGGATTTTTTGTCCAGCGAGGCAAAAAGCCGCAGCAATCCTGACGGATTGTAAGGGTTTTTAACGAAGTCTGGGCGGAAAATCCGCCGTCAAGACGTGCGCGGGGAGATATGAAACAGGCTCTAAAAGGTGGTGTATTGCTGTGGCAAGGCAGAGGATACAAGCGGGCTGTCGTCCGTCAAAGACGACAACGATGCCCTGCGCCTTTTCCCCGCTGAACTTTACCGGTTTTCCTGTGTGCCGGCGATAAAATTATTGAAGAATCCCTTGTATGTACGAAGTGAGCAGAAATACAAAACGGCGGGATGGTTGTGAACCATCACCGCCGTTTGCTTATTTCGTTACCGTCCGCCCGTTCAAGGAATCCCATAGAACCGCTTTCCGTTCTCCAGCGTGATCCGGGCGCACTCTTCGAAGGAAATCCCCTTGATCTCCGCCAGCTTCTCGCAGATGTGGCGGACATATCCGGAGTTGTTCCGCTCCCCCCGGTGGGGAACCGGGGCCATGTATGGACTGTCCGTCTCGATCATGATCCGGTCCAGTGGAACCGCCTGGGCGGCCTCCACCGCCTTCCGGGCGTTCTTGTAGGTCAGCACGCCGGTGAAGGAGATCATCCATCCCAGCTTGACCAGCTCCTTCGCCATTTCCGCGCTGCCGGAAAAGCAGTGGAACACGCCCCGGACCCGGGGAAATTCCCGGACAATGGTCATGCTGTCGGCATGGGCCTCCCGGTCATGGACGATCACCGGCAAATTCAGCTCCTCCGCCAAAGCCATCTGGTCCCGGAAGACCCGCCGCTGGTGTTCCCGGGGGGGATTTTCCTCCCAGTAGTAGTCCAGGCCGATCTCCCCGATGGCAGCTGCCTTGGGGGCCTTCGCCAACTGGCGAAGGCTGTCCAGGTCCGCCGGACAGCAAGGGCCGCAATTTTCCGGATGGTACCCCACAGCGGCATACAGAAAATCATACCGCTCAGCCAGGTCAACAGCCGTTTGGGAGGATAGGATATCGCACCCCGGGTTGACAACCAGAGACACCCCCTGGGACGGCAGGGCCGCCAGGACCTCGTCCCGGTCCTGGTCAAACGCCCCCGCATCGTAGTGGGCGTGGGTGTCAAACAGCATAACTTATTACCAGCCAGACGATGACCGCCGCTATGGCCAGGCCCAGGAAGACCCAGGGGGCGCTGGATTTTTTCTTTTTCTGCGCCAGCTTTTTGGGGGAATAGTTTTCATCATAGAAGTCCCGGGGCGGAATAGGCTCCCGCCTGGGAGGGGGCGCTTTGTACGTGGGCTTCTTGGGGCCTGAGGTCTGCGCGTCCAAATCCTTGATCAGACGGAGCTCGGCGTCCAGCAGTTCGCCGCAGGAGCTGCAGTAAATGCGGGAATCCTCATTTACAAAGCCGCAGTCGGGACAGCGTTTCGACATAAGTATCCTCCTTTTCATAGATGGCCCGGGGGAAAGTCGGGGACATTTTTATACTGAACCTTATTATATCAGATAGCCAGCCTCCGTGCAAGATAATCTTGATGGGGCCCACGGAAATCAATTTTCACACCTAAGAGAGACAAGAGAGTTAGGCTCAAGAAGGGGGAATATGCCTATTTTCCTGTGAAACTTCCTTGCGGCGATGAAGTTTATCCGCCCGCAGGGACAAGTTGGAGATATACAAAGGAAAAATTCGCGAAATTGATAGCGGATAACCGAATTTGGTTTGGTAAAGATGGCACTTCCAGACCCGCATATAAACGCTTTTTATCCGAAGTATCCGATACAATTCCAGCAACAACAATGTGGCTTTATGATGAAGTGGGCCATAATGATTTGGCAAATAAAGAAATACGGGCTTTATTTGAAACAACAGTACCTTTTGATACACCAAAGCCGACCACGCTTATAAAGCGCATTTTGCAAATTGCAAGCGACCCCGATTCAATAATCCTTGACTTTTTCAGTGGCTCTGCCACAACCGCCCACGCGGTTATGCAGTTAAACGCAGAGGGCGGCGGCAACCGCCGCTTTATCATGGTGCAGTTGCCCGAAGTCTGCGGCGAGAAAACAGAAGCATATAATCCTGATTGAAAAGATAGGGCCGCGCGGCGGCGTGTATAAATAAGGGGGTATATCTATGTCACCTATCAGAGAGCAGCTTGTAGGCGTGATCGACTGCCTGCCAGAGCAAGAGCAATCCTTGTTGCTGGAGATTACCCGCCGGTTCCTTCCGGATGATACGGCCACGCCGGATGATCTGGAGGACATTCGGGCCGCGCGGGCGGAATATGCCAGGGGGGAGACGATTTCCCATGAGGCAATCAACTGGGGATAAAAAGAGGGCCGGGGATTGCCCCCGGCCCTCTTTTTACCCCTACCCGTACCCCTACCAGCTTTTACAACTATTTACAGCATTTTTATAAAAACGGCTGTAACCCTTGCAAATACTGAAGTTCTTTAACTGGATTTTACAGTATTTTCATTTTCTGGTAAAATTCGAATCTCTCCATCTCCGCCAAAGGGAACCCCCTGGAGCGCAAGGCTTAATAGTGACAAGTAACTATTTGCCGCAGAGGGCGGCGTGACCGAGTGTCACGCCGTCTTTCTGCGTCCATAGGTAGTTTTCGTTATAACAGGTTCGCTGATTTCCGGTACTTCTACTTGATGTGGTACAAAAAAAGTAGACACCTCCAACTCACGGAAAAGGAGTAAAATAATGAGAGTAAGGAAGGTGGATA
>VSNB01000039.1 GCA_009774055.1 Clostridiales bacterium | reverse complement strand
AAGCAACGGAGGCTCCTTCTCTGGAAACCATGCTGAAAGCGAAATATCCAAACATCCACTACCACGTTTTTGATGCCAGCAGCGGCTATTGGCGCACCCGGAACGACTACCCCCACTACCTTCTGTACCAGGACGGGGACAAGGCAAAGGAAACGCTGGAGAATTGGCAGCCCACCGGGGCCAATCCCTTCTACGGCTCCATAGACGGCAGGTTTACCGCTCCCAAGGAGATTCACGCCCTGGGCAACGTCCCACCTGGGAGCAAGGCCGTGGTCATCCATCCCAAGGTGCAGGAGCGCATGGAGACAGACAGCGCCTACGCCCAGGAGATTTTTGCGAAGATCGACACATGGTTTGCTTTTGACGCAGCGCGGAACGAGGCCATCATGCCCGGCAGTACATGGGATATGTCCCAGGCCGTTGCCATCGGGGAGGACGGGAACATCTGTAACGCCTGTTCCTCCAGTGCGGGCGGGGAGATCACCTACTCCAAGAGCGGATCTGACGATGAAGAAAGCTGGTGGGATTTGCGCATGGCCCGCCACGCTGAGTTTATGAAGCTGGCGGTGGAAAAGCAGATTCAGCGGCACATCCAGGCGGATCAGCTGGCCGCTTCCACTGCGGCAAAGTCCCAGCTTGCCGCCATGCTGATGGGCGGGAACCTGCGGGAGATTTTTGGCAGTGAGATTGCCGGTATTCCCACCGAAACCGTTTTGGCGATCACACAGTCCCAGGTTTGGGGCAGCGGAATGATGTTATGATTGCTTTCTAATGAACGGAAGCCTTAGTTTTGCCGTTTTTCTGTCGATAAATATAGCAAACACATGAAAGGAACGTTCTCTATGGGTGTTACATTGAATCCTCTTACTCGTCAGATTCCTGCACTCTATACGGCCCGATTTGCCGAGCCAGAGGAAAAGAAATCCAAAGTTGTTGTTCCTTCCAGCAGCGATCAAGTAACTATTTCACAGGAGGGAATAAAAACTGCATCCAGCAAAGTTGAAACTCTGGCTGATAAGGTAGCAACCAAACTCGGTACCATGACAAAAGCGGATTTCATGGAACAGCTTAAAAAGTGGCAAAGCGAAAATCAAACTCCGTTGGAAGTTGCCCCCTGCCGTCCGGCATGGGGCGCACCAGCACAGTGGAGAGAACGCCCCGCTCCCTGACGCTCTCCACCATCTGCTCCATTTCCTCGTCCATCCGCACCTTGAACGGGTGGTCGGGAAAGTCGCTGATTTCGATGGTGGGCAGGTCGATCACGTAGCTGCGCTGGGCGTTGTCCCGTTCCTCCTGGGTGGTGAACATACTATCTACTGCGGTCAGAAGTCCGGCTACGCTCTTTGCTGCCAATGTCCAGCACCTCCTTTGTCAGTCTGCGGTAGGCGTCCGCCGCCCGTCCCCTGGGTTCGTGCTGGAAGATGCTCTTGTCCGCTGTGCTGACCTCCGCCAGCCGCACCGTGGCCGGGATCACCGTGTCCATAACGGGCAGGTGACGCCCGAAATTGGCCTTGACGCTGTTCACAATGTCCTTGCGGAACGTGGTTTCATTCGCCATCGTCAGGAACACGCCGCCGATCTTCAGCCGGGGATTGATCTGACGCTGGATGCTCCGCACCGTACCCACCAGCTCGGTCATGTCCTCCGCCGCCAGATAGTCCGCCTGGACGGGGACAAGCACATAATTCGACGCGGACAGGGCGTTGATGACCAGCATACCCAGCGACGGGCGGCAATCCAGCAGAACATAGTCGTAATCCCGCTTCACTCTGTCCACATACTGTTTTAAGACGGTTTCCCGGCTCATCACGCTCACCAGCCCCACCTCCACGGCGGACAGGCTGCGGTTTCCCGGCACAAAGTCAAAGCCCTCATGGTGCTGCATGATCTCTGGGTGGTCGCGGGACATTGTCCTGGCCACAACGTCGTTCATGGCATTGGCAAGGGTCAGGGGCAGGTCGTGGGGCTTGCGCTGGCCCAGCATCTTGGTCAGATCACCCTGGGGGTCTACGTCCAGCAGGAGAACTTTCTTTCCTTCCAGCGCAAGACCGGCCCCCAGGTTGTAGACAGTCGTGCTTTTGCCAACTCCGCCCTTTTGATTTGCTACGCTTATCACTTTTGGTTTCGCCATTTTGGGGTTTCCTCCTTTCATAGATTTAGCCGCCTGTGGCGAAACAGACGGCTATGTACGGGCATAGAAAAAGCCGCCTTTTCCATGCAGAAAAGACGGCCTATCCAGTCGGGTGATATGTGATTTTAGAGGGCAGTTCAAAGGGCGACGCAAAACTGTATGTCCGCATTTCCCGGTGTTTCGTCGTATCAAAGCTCATCCCTTGGTAGTAAATTCGTAGTAATTGGGGTGGCCTATTGTCAGGAGATGCGGCGTAATGCGCTATTTCACAAGGTTTTGCCGGTTCTCACAAAATATTTAGTGAATAATTACTGTTTATTGATTGGCGGCGGGGATATGCAGTCTGTGCCCCTGTATATACGGCTGGTTTTTAAGGCAAGAAACAGCAACTTTATTGATGATGGAGAATACATCGATATACGGACAGAAAGCATAGAAAATTTCATAAATAGCCAGAAATAATTCAATTTTAACTCCATATTTTCAAGGTATAGGGTGATGGTCATAGTTCTGTCACCCTGTATTTTGTATAATCAGCCTGTAGTTATTATTTCCGAGCTTAAAGCTCGGAAATAATACATTTGATACAAGCCGTTTTGCTCGCCGCTGTAAACAGCGGCAAACGCAAAACATGGCATATATTACTTCCGACCTTTCGATTCGGAAGTAATATATGAATATACAGCGATTTGAATGGAATAGCAGCAACAACACGAGATTAATAAGGGATATTCATAATGCGGATAAAGCCGCGCCTGCGGCAAATTTTCCTCGCAAAATGTCGAAAAGTATGGTAGAATACCGCTGAGGTGATAGATATGAAAGACCCGCAGGCTGTTTCGTCAATTATTGAGGAACTGAAGAATCTGTACCCCGATGCGGTGTGTTCCCTGACCTTCGACCCGGACAAGGCTTATGAGCTGCTGTTTTCCGTGCGTCTGGCGGCCCAGTGCACCGACGCCCGGGTGAATCTGGTGACCCCCATCCTGTACGAAAAATATCCCACCCTGGAGGCCCTGGCTGTCGCTTCGGAGGAAGAAGTGGGGGAGATCATCCATTCTACCGGCTTCTGGCGGGCCAAGGCCCGGGACATCGTAGCCGCCAGCAAGATGCTGGTGGAGGAGTTCGGCGGCAGGGTACCGGATACTATGGAGGACCTGCTCCGCCTGCCTGGCGTGGGGCGGAAAACCGCCAACCTGATCCTGGGCGACGTGTACGGCCGGGAGGGCTACGTTTGCGACACCCACTGCATCCGGATTACCGGCCTGCTGGGCCTGACCGATGGCAGCAAGGACCCGCTGAAGGTGGAGATGCAGCTGCGCAAGTGTATTCCTCCGGAGGAGAGCAGCGACTTCTGCCACCGGATGGTCCATCATGGCAGGGCAGTGTGCGTGGCCCGCCGACCGGACTGCGAGTGCTGCACCCTGCGACCCTGGTGCGACCACTGGAATGGTCCGAAAAAGGAGGCGGCAGAGCAATAAATTCCCCGCCGCAAAAAAGAACGCCGGTGCAGCTCATGGCTGCGCCGGCGTTCGCTGTTTGTGCGTCCTCATGCCGCCGTATTCCGGGGCAAAGGATTAGTCCTCCACAGCGGCGCTCTTGACCTGACGGCCGTTATAGGTACCGCACTCGGGGCACATTCTGTGGGGCAGGCGCATCGCGCCGCACTTGGGACAAGGGGTCAGACCGGGCGCCTTCAGCTTCCAAACGGAAGAGCGGCGCTTATCGCGTCTTGCCTTGGATACTTTACCCTTAGGGACTGCCATGATGACACCTCCTGTATATCTGAATTTTTATGTTTCGTTCTTGTCCTTTTCCAGAAGCTGGGCCAGCACCGCCAATCGGGGGTCCACCTGCTTCTTGCAGGTACAGCTCCCTTGGTTGAGATTGACGCCGCAGCCGGGGCAGATGCCCTTGCAGTCCTCTGAACAAAGAGTCTTTGTGTCCATTTCCAGGATGAACGCCGTCCGGGCCAGGTCTCCTACATCGACGCACCCGTCCTCCAGAACGATGATTTCATCGCCGCAGTCCTCGTGCTCCACCTGTTCCGCCAGGGCGTATTCGCACTGAACGGAGCAGGGATTGTCGAACGCCTTCAAGCAGCGGTCGCAGACGGACTTGAGGGTTGTGCCGGCAGTGAAGGACAGAAGCAGCATCCCCGCAATATTCCGCACCTCCCCGGTTACCACCACCGGGTCCTGCGCAGGATAAAGGCCGCCGAAGTCCACATCGGACAGGTCCAGATGAAACTGAAACGCAATCCGCTCTCCAGGGGCGTTGATGATTCTCTGTACATTCAAAAGCATAGCACACCTCGCAAAGACACGATTAATATTATAGTAGAAAAAGGACGGATTGTCAAATACTTTTTTCTGTTGATTTACAATTTGTTGATTTACCATTCCATTAGAACGGGCCACCTGTTCGAAAAAAATTGTAAGGAGACTGAAAAATGAAGATCAAAGTAATTGGTAAGGCCCATCTGGAGGGCGTAGGCAAGCGGACCGGCAAGGAGTACAACCCGCAGAAAGGAGCGCGGCGCGTGAAAATCTACCATTGCAATATTAAAGTCATATCCCGCGGCAAGGGCAAATCCGCTGTTGCCGCCGCCGCTTACCGGGCGGGAGAAAAAATCACAAACGAGTTTGACGGAATGACCCACGACTACACACACAAGGGCGGTGTCGTCCACACCGAGATTTTACTACCAGACCACGCCCCCGCCAGATATACGGACAGGGCGGTTTTGTGGAACGAAGTTGAGAAAATCGAGAAAGCGAAAAACGCCCAACTTGCGCGGGAGATTGAGATTGCCTTACCCCGCGAACTGACGAGGGAGCAAGGCATTTCCCTTGTACGGGAGTATGTGAAACGGCATTTTGTGGCGGCGGGAATGTGCGCCGATATATGCCTACATGACACAGGCGGCGGCAACCCCCACGCCCATATCATGCTGTCTCCGGCAGCTTGTGGGCCTCGTCCACGATGAGGGCGCAGGCGTCCGGCAAGACGGGCTTTTGCCCACTGCCCCGGTGGATGGCGTCCGCCAACAGCAGGTTATGGTTGCAGATCTGGAAGAGATAGCGCCCGGAATCGCAATCCTTCCCAAAGGCGCGATACCGGCAGTCCTCCCGCTGGCACTCGCAGATCCGGGGGACGCAGACGCGCTCCCGGTCATAGCCGCTGAGATGGGCGGCCTCGTCCATGTCAAGCTGCCCCCGCAGGGAGAACAGGGCCGCGCCGGCTTTCCAGTTCTTCTTTTGAAGATCCAGTTGGCCCAGCCGCTGCTCCAGCCGCATATCGCAGACGTAGTGGAACTTCCCCTTGCGGATCACCGCCTGGAGGGGGTGATCGATCATGCCGTCCTCCGTCAGCACGTCGAACAGCAGGGGGAGGTATTCATCCCGCGCGGCGGTTTGCAGGGCGATGCTGGAGGTGGAGACGAGGATGGGCTTCGCTCCCAGCCCGCAAGCGGCCCGGAAACGGCTGTATACCGTCTCGGCCCTCATACATCAATAGACGATGAAAATGAGCCTAAATCAAGACCCTGTAGGTGATGGTAAGCAGGGAGTTTTCCTTGTCGTAGATGCAGTTCTCGATGACGGACCGCGCCGCATTGTTCTTTTCCTCCAGAGAGGCATCCTGAGACTGGAGCGTAGCCAGTGCCTGGGCGATAGCGGTCTGGAGCTGGTTCTCCACGATGTCCGTGTCGGACCTGGCCCGGAGCTCATCCAGTTCAGCTTCTGCCTTGGAGATGGAGCCTTCGATGTCGGTCTTCGCAACGGAGAAGTCTTCCAGATTCAGGACACCGGCCAGGTACGCCTCCTGAAGCCGCCCGCGCTTTACTTGAAGTTGCTTCACAGTTGCTTCCAGGCGGGCCAGTTCATGCCCACCGCTGGCGTTGGTGTAGGTTATGCTATAGGCGAGGGGAGAGGTGCTAGTAGCGTCCTTCGTCAAACGGGCGATAATAGCTTCTTCTAGGGCATCGGCTTGGACGTGCTGAGAGTGCCTGCATCGGCCGCGGGCGTAGTTGTTGCACTTGTAGTAATGAGGCTGGGCGAAGATTAGCGTGGCACCGCAGGCGGCACAGCGCACGATGCCAGAGGTCCAGCCCTTCAGCTCGGAGGTGGGGCGAGCCTTGTAGCCCCACTGAGCCTTCACTGCATCCAGTTGACGCTGAGCTGCTTCCCAGGTCTCGACACTGACCAGGGGCTCATGGCCGCCATCGGCCACGATGATGTTCTCGTTGAAGAAGTCGCGCCGGGTCCGCCCCTCTGGATTCCAGCGGAGCTTCCCGATGTAGACCGGGTTGCGAAGGATGTACTCCACGGTCCGGTTCTCGAAGGGATTGCCTCGATGAGTGCGGACGCCCATGGCATTGAGCTCCCTGGCGATGACATAGATGCCCTTGCCGGCCAGGAAGCTGTCGAAAATGCGGCGTATATAAACGGCTTCTTCCTCATCGGGGATCAGTATGCCATCCTTGACATGGTAGCCGAAGGAGGGGGTGGCCTGGAGCCTCCCGCGCTCCGCGTTGATTTTCATGCTGCGCTTGACCTCTTGGCTCAGCCGGATGGAGTAAAATTCGTCCATCCACTCAATGATGCGCTCGATGAGGGAGCCGAAGGGACCGGCGATTAACGGCTCGGTGACGCTCACCACGTCGATGTTGCACTTGGAACGCAGGATGGATTTATAGAAGATGCTTTCCTCCTGGTTCCGGGCGAAGCGAGAGTATTTCCAGAGAAGGATGACGGAGAAGGGGCAGTCTGGAGATTTGGCGGTAGCAATCATCCGCATGAACTCCGGCCGCCGCTCTGCCTTCTTGCCGGAGATACCGGCGTCAATGTAAATCTGGTCATCAAGGAGCAGGATGCCTTCGCGCTGTGCATACTTCCTGATTTCCTCCAACTGACTTTCTGGGGAGAGTTCAACCTGGTCGTCGGTAGACACGCGGATGTAGGCTGAGCCGAATTGTGGCGTTTTTGGTTGAATAGACATATCAATCACCCGTATATGGTCCAAAAATGAAGATAAAGATAGCAGGGAAAGCAGCTCCGTCCAGGCGGAGTTGCTTGGTTATTATGTACAAAATTTATATGCGAAAATTATGTAATATGCCAAGAGTGGGTGGATGGTGTGTGTGGAGGGGGGTACATTCATAACCACGAATACAGTGTATAATTGCCTCTTTGATTCCTGAATAGTCGGCCCTAATAGGACCAAGAAGTTGCAAAGAAGCAAGAGAAATGGTCTTCTGAGCACCGCATACTTCGTCCAGTTTCCTCGTTGAAATGACATAGAAATCCCAGTCATCCAGGGCCAGAGGGTCGGCCTTGCTGCGGGCCTTCTGCGTGTAGTGGCAGAAGACGTAGACATCCGACTGGCGCTTCAGATCGCCGCGGTAGCCGGTTTCCGGGTCCCAGGCCCGTGCCGGCCGGATGCTGAAGATGATATTGGAGAGCTTGCTCTGTTCCCAGGATTGGAGGTAGGCTGCGCTCTTGACCTCGACATGAACGGCGTCACGTTCCACCCCGTTTTCAGACCAGTGGAATTGAGGACCTCGGCAATCGCCACGGTGGTTTCGACATTTGGAGTCCTCTGGCCGGACGTGTAGCGAGATATTATTTCCGAGCTTAAAGCTCGGAAATAATACCTTTGATGCAAGCCGTTTTGCTCGCCGCTGTAAACAGCGGCAACCGCAAAACATGGCAAATATTACTTCCGACCTTTCGGTTCGGAAGTAATACAGTAACCTCTGTGGTCTCCAGCTTCTCCGCAAGGGTCCGCTGAGTCATTCCACGCTTTTCGAGCAAAGACTTGAGGCTGCGAGCAAAAGTGGCTTTATTATACATAATGTTGCCTCCTAAAAAGTTTGCTTACCGATTTTACAGTATCTTTCCTAAATTGTAAAATAAACTTACCAAAAATATAAAAAATTTATTGATATTACCGTAATGGTAAGTTAGAATGACGATACAGAGGGGGAGGTGAGCAAATGAACCGACTGGAGCTTGAATTTGCGAGAAAACGCAAGCAGAAGTCCAAGGCAGACATGGCCGCAGCAATCGGCAAGTCTGTGGTCTCCTATGCGAAGAAGGAGCGTGGAGAGGTCAGGTTCTCTGATGAGGAGAAGGTTATCATCGCCAGAGAGCTCGACCTCACCGGGGACCAGGTAAACGCTATTTTTTTGACGGTAGCTTACCATGTCGGTAAGTATATGCACAGTTCTAACCGACGAGGAAATTATACCGCGGAAGGGAGGTAACTGTCGCCACTGTGCCTCGCTGTGATTCATCCAAAGCATACCATTGAGCATAATCCGGTTATCTTTTCTCGGGCGTCCCTTCTTCCTCGTTTTTTCCGGCGGTAGCAGTGGCTGATCTCGTTTCCATTGTTCTTCTGTGAGATCGTCCGGCGTGAGTGCCCGGCGTGAGTGGCCTCAAAAATATACTTGACGCCGGGGCTGCAATATGCTATAATTAAAAACCGCGTGGAAAGAGAGCCGCGAATTTTGGCACGCCAGTGGGAGGAGTCCGCTTGCTGAAGGACCTGCAGTCCGGGAAAAAGGTTTCCGGCGTGAAGCAGTCGCGCCGCGTCCTGCGGGACGGGCTGGCCCGGACCGTCTATCTGGCCCGGGATGCGGATCCCGCCCTCACCGCTCCCCTCCGGGAGCTCTGCCGGGAAGCGGACGTGCCCGTTGATGAGCATTATGCCATGCGGGAATTGGGACAGGCCGCCGGAATCCAGGTGGGCGCCGCCGTCGTGGCTCTGCTGAAATAAGCTATTTTCAAAAATTTGGTTTTTTCAGGATATTTTTTGAATATCCTGCAAAAAATATAAAGGAGCGTTCGCTCCGTCATCTTGTAAGAAAGGAGAAAACTATGCCTACTTTCAACCAGCTGGTCCGCAAGGGCCGGGAGCAGGCGACCTACAAGTCCACCGCCCCCGCGATGCAGTACGGCCTCAACACCTTGAAGAATAAGGAGACTGACCTGCCCTCCCCCCAGAAGCGCGGCGTGTGCACCGCCGTTCGTACGGCTACCCCCAAGAAGCCTAACTCCGCCCTGCGGAAGATCGCCCGTGTGCGCTTGACCAACGGCTACGAGGTTACCGCCTATATTCCCGGCGTGGGCCACTCCCTCCAGGAGCACTCCGTGGTCATGATCCGCGGCGGCCGTGTCAAGGACCTCCCCGGCGTGCGCTACCACATCATCCGTGGTACTCTGGACACCCAGGGCGTTCAGGGCCGTATGCAGGCCCGCTCCAAGTACGGTGCCAAGCGCCCGAAGTCCAAGTAAGGAGCGAGTCCGAATCGATTTGCCGAAATGGTTGAACATAGTTTTCTTGTTTAGACGGATAACTGTGACCCCAACCCTCTTTGGCATAACGAAACGCCAAAACGATTTGTTTTGGAGAGTACCTAAGATCTCATCATTTTAATGAAGGAGGGAAGCATCGTGCCCAGAAGAGGTAATGTTCCCAAAAGAGAGATTCTGCCCGATCCTATGTACAACAGCATCCTGGTGACCAAGCTGGTCAACTCCATCATGCTCGACGGCAAAAAGGGTGTGGCGCAGAAGATCGTGTACGGCGCCTTTGACATTGTCAAGGACAAGACTGACAAGGAGCCCCTGGAGGTGTTCACCGCCGCCATGGACAATATCATGCCCAGCCTGGAGGTCAAGGCCCGCCGCGTGGGCGGCGCCACCTATCAGGTGCCTATGGACGTACGTCCTGCCCGCCGTCAGACCCTGGGTCTGCGCTGGCTGACCAGTTACTCCCGCTCCCGCAGTGAGCGGACTATGGCCGAGCGTCTGGCTGGCGAGATCATGGACGCCGCCAACAACACCGGCTCTGCCGTGAAGAAGCGGGAAGACACCCACAAGATGGCCGAATCCAACAAGGCCTTCGCACACTTCCGTTGGTAAGTTAGGAGGAGCAGTATGCCGAGAAAGGTATCACTGGAAAACACAAGAAATATCGGCATTATGGCTCACATTGATGCAGGAAAGACCACGACTACTGAGCGTATCCTGTATTATACCGGTGTGAACTATAAGATCGGTGAAACCCATGAGGGCACCGCCACCATGGACTGGATGGCCCAGGAGCAGGAGCGCGGCATCACCATCACGTCTGCCGCCACCACCTGCTACTGGACGGGTATGCGGAATCAGTTTCCCCAGACCCGCATCAACATCATCGACACACCGGGCCATGTGGACTTCACCGTGGAGGTGGAGCGCTCCCTGCGCGTGCTGGACGGCAGCGTAACCGTCATGTGCGCCAAGGGCGGCGTTGAGCCCCAATCCGAAACCGTCTGGCGTCAGGCGGACCACTACAAGGTCCCCCGCATGATTTACGTCAATAAGATGGACATCATGGGCGCGGACTTCTATAACGTGCTGCGCATGATCGACGAGCGTCTCAAATGCAACGCGGTGCCCATTCAGTTGCCCATCGGCAAGGAAGCCGACTTCCTTGGCATCATCGACCTGGTGGAAATGAAGGCATATATCTACCATGATGACCTGGGCAAGGATATCAGCGAGGAGGAGATCCCCGCCGATATGGCCGAGCTGGCTGCCGAGTACCACGAGAAGCTGCTGGACGCCGTGAGCATGTTCGACGACGAGATCATGGAGATGTACCTGGAGGGCCAGGACATTCCCAAGGACCGTATCCGCAAGGCCATCCGTCAGGCGACCTGTGCGGTGGAAATGATCCCCGTCACCTGCGGCACCAGCTACCGCAACAAGGGCATCCAGCGTCTTCTGGACGCCATCGTGGATTATATGCCCTCTCCCCTGGACATCCCCCCCATCAAGGGTATCAATCCCAAGACCGATGAGGAGGAGGAGCGCCCCTCCGATGACAGCGCCCCCTTCTCCGCCTTGGCGTTCAAGATCATGACCGACCCCTATGTGGGCCGTTTGAGCTTCGTACGGGTGTACTCCGGTATTCTGAATACCGGCTCCTCGGTGCTCAACTCCACCAAAGGGCAGAAGGAGCGCATTGGCCGCATCCTGCAGATGCACGCCAACCACCGCGAGGACATCGAGACGATCTACTCCGGCGACATTGCCGGCGTCATCGGTCTGAAGAATTCCACTACCGGCGATACGCTGTGCGACGAGAAGCACCCCGTTATCCTGGAGTCCATGGAATTCCCCGAGCCCGTCATCCGGGTTGCCATCGAGCCCAAGACCAAGGCCGGTCAGGAGAAGATGGGCATCGCCCTGATGAAGCTGGCCGAGGAGGACCCCACCTTCAAGACCTACACCGACGAGGAGACCGGGCAGACCATCATCGCCGGTATGGGCGAGCTCCATCTGGAGATCATCGTGGACCGCCTGCTCCGTGAGTACAAGGTGGAGGCCAACGTGGGCGCACCCCAGGTGGCCTACAAGGAGACCATCAAGAAGAGCGTCCAGCAGGATACCAAGTACGCCCGCCAGTCCGGCGGCAAGGGCCAGTATGGACACGTCAAGATCCGTGTGGAGCCCAATGAGTCCGGCAAGGGTTACGAGTTCGTCAACGAAGTGGTTGGCGGCGCGGTGCCCAAGGAGTATATTCCCGCCGTGGACGCCGGTATCCAGGGAGCCATGCTCTCCGGTGTGCTGGCTGGCTATCCGGTGGTAGACGTGAAGGTCACGCTGTACGATGGAAGCTACCACGAGGTGGACTCCTCCGAAATGGCCTTCAAGATCGCCGGTTCCATGGCCTTTAAAGAGGCCTGCCAGAAGGCGGACGCCACCCTGATGGAGCCCATTATGAAGGTCAGCGTTATTGTGCCTGACGAGTATCTGGGCAACGTCATCGGCGACCTCAACAGCCGCCGCGGACAGATTCAGGGTCAGGAGAACCGCTCCGGCGCCGTCCAGGTGGACGCGCTGGTACCTCTGGGAGAAATGTTCGGCTACGCCACTGACCTGCGCAGCCGCACCCAGGGCCGCGGTCAGTATACCATGGAGCCCCATAGCTACCTGGAGATCCCCAAGAGCATCCGGGAGAAGATCATCGACCAGCGCATGGGCGGTCGGGCGATGAAATAAGGCGTCAAATCCAAAATATTCCTGGTAAAGTCCGTTTTTAGGATTGCTTTTTCCGCGGACTTGATGTAGAATGTCAGCATAATGAGATCATGCGCTGACCCCCCAACTTATTCATCTAACCGTTAAGGAGGAAATTCCCAATGGCTAAGCAAAAGTTTGAGAGAAGCAAGCCCCATGTCAACATCGGCACGATCGGCCACGTTGACCACGGCAAGACCACCCTGACCGCCGCTATCACCAAGTTCCTGGCTTTCCAGGGCAAGGCTGACTACACCGACTACTCCAGCATCGACAAGGCTCCCGAGGAGCGCGAGCGCGGCATCACCATCAACACCGCCCACGTGGAGTATGAGACGGACGCCCGTCACTATGCTCACGTTGACTGCCCGGGCCACGCCGACTATATCAAGAACATGATTACCGGTGCTGCCCAGATGGATGGCGCGATCCTGGTCATCGCCGCCACTGACGGCCCCATGGCCCAGACCAAGGAGCACATCCTGCTGGCCCGTCAGGTAGGCGTGCCCGCCATCATCGTGTTCCTGAACAAGTGTGATCAGGTGGACGATGAGGAGCTGCTGGAGCTGGTGGAGATGGAAGTCCGCGAGACCCTGAGCTTCTACGAGTTCCCCGGCGACGACATCCCCATCATCAAGGGCTCCGCTCTGAACGCCCTGGTCAGCGAGAGCACCGATCCCAACGCTCCCGAGTATGCCTGCATCAAGGAGCTGATGGACGCTGTTGACAGCTATATCCCCACTCCCGACCGTAAGGCCGACATGCCCTTCCTGATGCCCGTCGAGGACGTGTTCACCATCTCTGGCCGCGGCACCGTGGCTACCGGCCGTGTGGAGCGCGGCCAGCTGAAGGCCGGCGAGACCGTCGAGATCGTGGGCCTCACCGACGAGAAGCGCACCACCGTCGTCACCTCCATGGAGATGTTCCACAAGACCCTGGATTACGTCGAGGCCGGCGACAACGCGGGCTGCCTGCTGCGCGGCGTTGCCAAGACCGATATCGAGCGCGGTCAGGTTCTGGCTAAGCCCGGCTCCATCCAGCCCCACACCAAGTTCGTGGGCCAGGTGTACGTCCTGAGCAAGGACGAAGGCGGTCGTCACACCCCCTTCTTTAACAACTATCGTCCCCAGTTCTATTTCCGTACCACCGACGTGACCGGCGTCATCAATCTGCCCGACGGCGTTGAGATGTGCATGCCCGGCGACAACGTGGACATGAACGTTGAGCTGATCACCCCCATCGCCATCGAAAAGGGTCTTCGCTTCGCTATCCGCGAGGGCGGCCGTACCGTTGGCTCCGGCGTTGTTATCGACATCAACGGCTAATTTATACTGCTGCTGAGAGGCGGACACCGAAAGGTGTCCGCCTCTTTTGTGTCTTGAAAGGTCATCTAGTTTTGCAAAGAAAGTGGGGCACTGTAGGTAAGGTAATATTATGATGTATGGCACAAAAACGACAACGCCGTCTTGGCTCTATTTTGACGGCTGAACTGTACCGTTTTTCAAGTATGTCGACTATGTTCCACTCGGCTCTAGATGGTATTGACGATGCCCTCCACCGAGCGGTCCATATAGCAGAAGCAGCGGCGCAAGGGAATTTTCCGCGCCGCTGCCCTTACCGCAGTTCATTCACATACAGCCCGATCCGGTTGTTAAGCAGCTGGACGGTTTCATCCAAAGTTTTGTCACCGGCGAGATATGGGCCGATAGCATCCCAGACAACGTCGGCCAGGGCGTCATCCGACCAATACAGCTGCATGATACTGTAAATAAGAGCTTCGTATCGCCGAATGTCCTCTTCTGAGATTGGGGCTGTGGGATAAATCTTGGGATAGGCGGAGGCGGAAAAGTGGTCCCATGGGATTATCGCAGTAATGCTGGTTTCAAAATCAACGCCTACGCTGTCTGCACGCCGGAGTTCGGCGCGAATAAGCTTTTCATAATCCTCAAGATTTACAGGAATAGAACTCTTCACTGTCAAAAGAACACGCCCCTGTCTCCCAATTCACATACCGGGCCAGTGAGAAGCTGAGCAGTTTGAAGAACACATCCCGCGTTGTCGCATTGTACCGCAGAATAGTAGAATCCTCCGGCATGGCGGAAAACGCCTCCATGAGCTCTTCAAAGGTCCACCCATACCGTGCCCCCACCACATGTTCCGCTCCCATCAAGGTATTGACGCGCACTTTTTGAAAAAGCATGTAAAGGCCGCCGTTTACTTCGGCAGCCTCCAGCGGCGGCAGCAGAACTGCGTCCCGTCCCAATTCTGGATCATTTTCAATATAGGGCCATAAATTTTCCAGATAGCCCTTCTGGATCAACTGCCGGTAAGGCATCCAGTATTCGTCTGCCGGAGGGACGGAGCTAACCGGATCATCGTACGTCAGGTCCTGACCGTCTCGCCCAAAATAATGTAGGTCCATAATATCTGGAACCCACCCAGCCGCCAGTTCGATAAGAAGCCTCTGCACTCCCTCCTCGCCAGAGTAGTCCCGTACCTCAATCTGCACGTCCTCGTGGGCGTTGTTGAAGGAATTCACATATTCCCGGATTGTGCCATCCTGCGGATTTATGCAGGCATAGGTCAGTACGCCCTCCTCTGCTTCCGGAGGGGACTGGTTCTCCCCGCTTGCGGGGAGAACCAGTGTGCATGTAAGAACCAAAAGCAACAGAAGAGAACGCCATCTCTTTCCTGGACGGTAATCTTTAAAATGAACTGTGTAGAAACCGCTTAGAAATGAACTCATGGTTTCCAGAATACCGGACCAAATGTATACTTATCCTTATAGGCACAGTCCGGATTCCGGCATATGAACGTGAAATAAATGCCGCCATCTTTACTTTCACTATGGCTAACGGCCATTTCTTGGCGACAATACACACGTTGTACTGCGGCCTCCAGGGCATGATCGTCTGCTCGCTGCATGCAGAGGTGTGCTCATGTCCATCCGTCGCCTCATAAGCGGCGGCTGTCACGGCCTGATAGAAAAGGCCATCAGCATCGCCAAGCACAGGGCTGCTAATTTTTTCATTTTTCTCATTTTAATTTCCTCCCATTATTTGTAAAATTTTCCCCGCAGACGGGGACTCAATAACTAGCCGTGTACGCTCCGCCCGGGCGTCGGGGCCGCGTCCTTGGTACGGTCATATGGTAGCATGTTCCCGCCCATCTGTACAGAGCGTTTCATGCAAACTTTTTTATTTCTGCTCGTTGAGATACAGCTCTACCCGGCTCTGGATGGCCTTGGCGGCGTCCTCCGCCGAGCGGTCCCCGGCGAAACAGGCTCCGGCCTGCTCCCGGGCGATGGCCCAGATGCTCTCGTCACGGCTCACCAGACTGTCCGCCGCCTCGTACAGGGCCATGACCTGGTCGTAGTCCTCCTGGCTGGCGGGCTTGAGCATAATCGCCTGACCGCCTACAAAAACATACACGGTACCCTCCATCATGGGCTCGCCGTCCGGTCCGGTGATCGTATTGCCAGTTTCGTCCGTCAGGTAGCTGAACGCCATACTCTCCTCTGCCTTCCGCTCGAAGGCGGCGCGGTTGACGGGGAAGTCCGCGCCGATGCTGATCTCCTCTTCATCGGGCAGCAGCGTCTGGCGCAGGAAGCTCCACGCCGCATCCTTGTCCGCGCAGGAGGCGGACATGGCCAGCCCGCCGTCGGCGCTGAAGCGCACGCCGCTTCCCCCCTCGCCGGGATACCCCGCGAAGGTCACCCCGCCGCCGAACAAGGCGCGGTAGAGCTGGATGGACTGCAGGTCGCTGAGGTACACCGGCAGCAGCAGCTGTTCGCCGCTGGCGACCCGGGTGTAGGCGTCCGTCCCGTCCTCAACAGCCGGGGCCTGGGCCGGGAAGTCGGCGCAAAATTCCAGGATTGCCCGGAACTCCGGGGAGTCGAAGCGGGCCTTGCCCGCCTCCCAGTCCACGAACTGGTCCAGGCTGTCCCCGAACATGGCCTCAAAAATGGACTCCCGCGTCTCCCCGGGGGCCAGGACGCTGCTTCCGGCGGGCAGCTTCGCCAGGGCGGCCTGCAGCTCCTCCAGGCTCCAGCCCATCTTGTTCCCCACGGCGGCCGGCGCGCCCGCCGCCGTCTCTATGGCGAACCGGGGGAAAATCTGATAGAGCTTTCCGTCCACCTCCGCAGCCTCCAGAGGCCGCTCCATCACGCCCTCCCGTCCCAGCTTGTTGATTTATAATTCCATTAGAACGGGCCACCTGTTCGAAAAAATTGTAAGGAGACTGAAAAAATGAAGATCAAAGTAATTGGTAAGGCCCATCTGGAGGGCGTAGGCAAGCGGACCGGCAAGGAGTACAACTTCAATCAGGTCCACTACACCGGCCCGGACCGTGGCGTGGAGGGTCTTGCGGCTCTGACTTTGTCCCTGGACCCCTCCCTGATTCCCTATGCCGATATCAAGCTCAACGCCGAGTATGAGGTTGATTTCGGCCCCCGCGGCTATATCGTCAGCTTTACGCCCGTGAAGTTTTAAGCCATGCCAACCCCACCAGCCTTTGACCTGTCCCGCCCATGCTCCAATTGGGGTATGAAATGCTGGGACTGCCGCTACCGTCCTTGGTGTTATCTCTTTCGTAACCGTCCCCCACCACCTGCGCTGATCCTATCTCCCAAACGGCGGCACAGGCGGTAGCCGGTTTCTACAAAGCCGGTAAAGGCCAGTATTACCCTTTACCGGCTTCTGTAGAATTGTAGAAAGTAGAATCACAAAAGAGGAGGTAACCCTATGCAGTCCCGCAAGTGGCAGCTGACCATCAACAACCCATCCGAAAAAGGCATTACCCACGATGTCCTGAGAGAATCCCTTGCAAAGTTCACCGGTATGCTCTACTGGTGCATGTGTGACGAAACCGGCAGCGA
>VSNB01000383.1 GCA_009774055.1 Clostridiales bacterium | reverse complement strand
GCGGCGCGGATCATGGGATAGCTGGCGTAACCGCCGGTGCCCACCACCCGCCTGCTGGAAAATCATACTGATCTGATTATGGTGGGTTTTGAGGAATGCCGGAAAAACTATAAGCATCCCGACAAGGTTATGGTCACCGGAACCCCGGTCCGGGGGGATTTCTTCCTTTTGACAAGGAAGGAGGCCAAGCGGAAGCTGGGTGTGGACGATGGGAGGCCGCTGATCGTCTCCTTTTTCGGCAGCCTGGGGGCTGAGGAAATGAACCGGGAAATGGCCCAGTTTCTGGCTCTGGAGGTCAAAAACGGTTTGCCCTTCCACCACGTCCACGGGGCCGGGGCGATTGGGTGCAGGCATATGAGTGGCTATCTGGCCGAAGCCGGGATGGATTTGAGCCGGACGCCGGAACTGGAGGTCCGGGAGTATATCCAGAACATGTGCGAGCTCATGCGGGCGGCAGACCTGGTGATCTGCCGGGCCGGGGCCAGCACCATCAGTGAGCTGACGGCCCTGGGCGTTCCTGCCATTATCATTCCCTCGCCCAACGTGACGCATAACCACCAGGAATCCAACGCCAGAGTCCTCTCGGATGCGGGCGGCGCGCTCCTGGTGCTGGAAAAGGACAGCAGCGGGCAGCTCCTCTATGACGAGGCCTGCCGCATCCTCCAGGACGAGGACCGGAGAAGGAATATGAGCGCCGCCATGGCCTCTTTGGGAAACATCGACGCGTCGGAAAAGATTTACGGCGCGGTGATGGCCCTGCGCCGTCCAACCGGAAAGTAGCAGTTTCCTCCCGTCCGCATACCATGGATTAGTTTGGTAGAATCTATGGGCGGAGGGGTATTATGAGCCATATTGTTATCCAGGGAGGCCGCCGGCTGGAGGGAACACTGACCGTCCAGGGGGCCAAAAACAGCGTGCTTCCCATTTTAGCTGCCACAATTCTGCATCCGGGACGGACAACGCTCCGGGGCTGTCCCCGTCTCAGCGACGTGGAGGCCAGCATTCGGATTCTCCGCCACTTGGGATGCAAGGCGGAGTGGGAGGGGGAGGAACTGACGGTGGACGCGTCCACCCTGGATCGGTGGGATGTACCCGACCATCTGATGCGGGAAATGCGTTCCTCGGTGATCTTCCTGGGTGCCATCCTGGCCCGTATGGGCTGGGCGGAGCTGAGCCATCCCGGCGGCTGTGAGCTGGGACCGCGGCCTATTGATCTGCACTTGGCGGCCCTGCGGCAGCTGGGGGCTCAGCTGAGGGAGGAGAGCGGCTGCCTGCAGTGCTCGGCCCAGTGTATGGAAGGCCGGGAGATCGTATTGAGCATGCCCAGCGTGGGGGCTACGGAGAATGCCATGCTGGCCGCCTGCGGCGCGGAAGGGGAGACAGTTCTGGTCAATGCCGCCCGGGAACCGGAGATCGGGGATCTCCAGGCGTTTCTCTGCGGCATGGGCTGCAGGGTCCGGGGGGCGGGCAGCTCCACCATCTGCGTCCAGGGGCGGCGGCCCACGCATGATTCTGTACATACGGTGATGCCGGACCGGATCGCGGCGGCTACATACCTCGCGGCTGCAGCGGCGGCGGGCGGCGAGGTAGAGCTGCGCCGGGTCAGCCACGGGCATTTGTCCACCGTCACCGCCGCCCTTCACGCTGCCGGGTGTCAGATTTCCGGCGGGGAGGGGCAGGTCGCGCTCCGTTCAGCGGGGCATCTTCGCTCCATCGGCACGGTTCGCACAGCCCCCTACCCCGGATTTCCCACCGATGCCCAGGCGATTTTGATGGCCGCGCTCCTGCGGGCCCGCGGGGCCACGGTCTTTGTAGAGAATATATTCGAAAACCGATACCGGCATGTGGACGAATTATGCCGTATGGGGGCGGATATCAGCGTAGCTGACCGGGTGGCGGTGGTGACCGGCGTACCGGAGCTCTGCGGGGCCCAGGTCAGATGCACGGATCTGCGGGGCGGCGCGGCCCTCCTGGGGGCGGGCCCAGCCCCCCCGGGGGGAACCCCCAACGGGGGTGTGTTTTAATAGCAAAA
>VSNB01000382.1 GCA_009774055.1 Clostridiales bacterium | reverse complement strand
CCGGGCTCTTTTGCGCCCTATTGGGAGTCTATCTTTTTTTCGCCTCCTCCGCCATAAATCTACATTTTTTCCTCGGCTTTTTCTTACATTTTATCACTGGCGCTGACAGTCCTGGTACAGAAGGTAGTGGGGGTAGTCGTTCCGGGTGCGCCAATAGCCGCTGCTGGCGTCAAAGACGTGGTAGTGAATGTTGGGATATTTCGCTTTCAGCATGGTTTCCAGAGAGGGGGCCTCTACCGCCTCTGCTCCTGCGGCCTGCACCTGTCCGCCAGACCGAACCGCCAAATCCATCATCAGGCTGGCAGGCATCGCCGCCATGCCTGCCAGACCGCCCAGGCCGGTGGTGAACGTGTCAGCCCTGCTTCTGCTGGTCTGCGCCGCCATATCCATGAAGATGCTGCCCCGCGTCCCCGTCTGCTTTGCTTCACGGGCCTTTGTGGGGGCGCTGTACGTCTGCGCCCCGTAACCCGGTTGAATCGTATTGCTCACACTATTTCCTCCCTTAAAGCAGCCCCATCAAAAGCTCTGCGGCGCTGACGGAACCGCCGTTCATACGGAGTTTCATCATCAACCGCCGTTTCGCTGCGGCTTCCTCGGCAAGTTCCATATATTTTTTGTGGCGTTCCATGCGTTGCTCCCAAAAACTGCCCTTTGAGCGCGTATGAAATTCCGAATCGTTTCCAACGGGCCAGGAATCAGCCCTATATTGGTCAAGCGAAGTTCCAACTGTAATTAAGACAGAACAATTCCGCGGAGCATAGGAGGCCCCCAAATCCCTTTGAAGCAAAGAGAGAACCTGTGCCCTATATTCTGGATCATCTTTCATCGCTTGAAATGCTGCGTCCGATATATTGACAGCCGCATTACTTACTGTTGGATTGCAGAATATTTTCGACAAGTCCTCATAAAACTCTTTCTTAAAGAGCTGCATTTCCTCTGCTTTCGATAACTTCGCTTTCTGCTGGGTGGCCTCTGTTCCGTTGACCTCAAATACACCATTTTTCTTTTCACTGGCCCGTGCCGCCATATCCATGAAGATGCTACCCTGCGTCCTGGTCTGCCTTGCTTCACGAGCCTTTGCAGGGGAGCTGTATGTTCGCATCCCGTAACCCGGTTGAATCGTATTGCTCATTGTATCACCCTTCCCGACATTACATAATGAGGAAAAACATATTCGCTCCTGCTGGTAAAGAAATCTCCGGCGTGATAGCGGGGGCAGATACCATCCGCGTTTTCAGCAGATCACCGATATTGGAAAAGGATTTTTCCAATGCCTCCGCCGCTGTGGTACGCTCCCACATGGCCCTGCGCTGTGCCGCCGCTGCTGCGGCCTGCTCCTGGTACTGCCGCTGCTGTTCCGCTTTTTTCTTGGCCTTTTCCGCGTTGATTCTGTTCACCTCGGCCACGCGCTCCGGGGAATCGCCGCCGCCGCAGATATAGGTCACGGTTCCATCCTCATGGACTACCACACCGCACGGCTCAAAGGTCAGCCCCGCGGATGCCGCAAACGCCTTGCCGTTGGGAATGACATCCGTGAAGAAGTAATCTATCTTCTGCTCGTAATAAGCTGCCTTTTTCGGATCGCCGGCCATTTCCTCCAAGATATTGGGAGCAATCACAACATCATTGCCGCTCATGCGTTTGCCCGCTTTTTCAAGGCTTGCCTGATCCTTCCCAATGCTTTCGATTGTCACCCGCCCGTATTTCTTTTTCAAATGTTCCAGATAGGCGTCAACATTCGATGTTTCATCCGTTTCGGAAACTTCCGGCTTACCGCTGACTTCCAGCACATCAGCCGTGCCCCTGCTGGCCTTTGCAGCCATATCCAGAAAACTGGAAGCCCGTGCCGCCGCACTCCGAACGGTGCGGCTTTCGGGCAGGGGACTATACATCCTGTTCAAATATCTGCAATCAATCATGCCGCTCATAAACTACTCCTTTCCTGCAATAGAACTGTTGCGGAAAATTCCTGCTGAACTGCTTTCAGCTCCAATTCTCCCATATACTTCTCCGCCTCCCGGCGCACGTTGGCAAGGCCGAT
>VSNB01000381.1 GCA_009774055.1 Clostridiales bacterium | reverse complement strand
TGTTGCCCCCCCTTGCCGCCGAAAAACTACAAAATTTCTTCGGCGTTTTCTTACAATTTCAAATTGGCGTTGACAATTTTTGTATCATAGAACCGTATCGTGTGGTATGCCCGCGACACCAGCAAGAAAATTCGCTCTGTGTTCAAGGCCAAGGGCATGAGCGGCAAGCATCTGACCGGCTTTGTGGCCTACGGCTATCTCTGGGACGAAAAGCGGGAGCATTGGCTGGTGGACGATGAGGCAGCCGAGGTAGTGCGGCGCATCTTCGCCATGACGCTGGAGGGCTACGGCCCCTATCAGATCGCCACCCGGCTGTGCCAGGAGAAAATCGAGATCCCCTCCGTCCACCTTGCCCGATACGGCGAGGGAGTGAACCGGAGCAAGACAGTCAAAGACCCCTACGGTTGGGGGGCCTCCACGGTTGTGAACATCCTCAAACGACGGGAATACCTGGGGCATACCGTCAATTTCAAGACCCGCAAGCACTTCAAGGACAAGAAAAGCCACTATGTCGATGAAAGCGAATGGACGATTTTTGAGAATACCCACCCCGCCATCATCGACCAGGAAACCTTTGACAATGTGCAGCGCATCCGGGGGAATGTCCGGCGCTACCCGGACGGCTGGGGCGAGGCCGCACCGCTGACAGGGCTTCTTTACTGCGCCGACTGCGGCGGAAAAATGTATGTCCATCGTACCCATAACGGCAAGCGTGTCCACCAGTATACCTGTGGGCAGTATGGCAGGGAGCCGGTGGGGACACGCTGCCCCTCCCAGCACCGTATCAGCGAGAGTGTTGTCCTTGACCTCATTTCCGGGATGCTCCGGGCCATCGCCGACTTTGCCAAAGCTGACCGGGCGGCGTTCATCCGGGAAGTGCAGGAGGCCCAGGCCAGCCAGCAGGACAGCGACATCAAAAAGAAAAAGCGGAGGCTGTCGGCGGCACAGAAACGGGCTGGGGAATTGGAACGCCTCGTCTGCAAAATCTATGAGGACAACGCCCTGGGACGCTTGCCGGATGCCCGCTATGCCGCGCTGGACGCACAGTACGCCAAGGAACAGGAGGAACTTGCCGCCGAGATTTCGGAGTTGGAAAAGGCCGTTGCCAGCTACGACCAGGGCTGGAAATCGGCGGAAAAGTTTATCGCTCTGATTGACAAATACCAGGGCTTTGAGGCCTTGACGAACACCATGCTCAATGAATTTGTCGAGAAAATCCTTGTCCATGAGCGTGACCGCAAAGGGAGCCAGGACACCACCCAGGCGGTAGAGGTCTACTTCAATTTTGTTGGCAAGTACATCCCTCCGGCGTTCCGGGACGTGGAGTTGACCCCGGAGGAACAGGAGGCCCTTCGGAAGAAAGAAGAACTGAGGGACAAGCGGCACCAAGCCTATCTCCGCCGCAAGGTCAGCGGTTGGCAGCAGGCATACGAGGAACGTACCAGGCCGGGGAAAAAGGCCAAGATTGACGCACAAAAGGCCGCTATCCGGCAGGAGGATATGGAGCAGGGCGTGTTCTCCTATGTTGCCGACCTCCCCCGCCAGGAACCCAAGAAAGCGTCTATGCAAGTCCGTCCCACGCTTTGAGAGAAAGGAAAATGCCGCCATGAAAATCGAATTGGACTATGTGAAAGTGGGCGATTACTATCTCCCCGACCTGGTAGCGGAGCCATACCCCAAGAGCGGCCTGGGCAAATATGGCCTGCTGCGTCTGCGGTATCTGAAGGAGCATCGCCCCATCGTTTGGGCCGAGTATGTGATGGAGGGCAAGCTGTACGCCCATCTGTTGGAAGTCGAGGACGCCGCCCAAGACCTGTTGGACAGCATGATGCCGGGAATGGCAAAGGAGGCCGGGGCCACCGAGAAACTGAAAGCCCGTGACCCCATGCGCTGGGTGGGGCTGATGAATTGTTGCAAAGCCCAGGTGGAGGAGATTATTTTTGCGGAGTTAATATACATTTAAGGCGATTTTGAGAATTGCTCTGATAAAATGCAACTTCGGCACTTTTTAGGGTGCCGAAGTTTTTGTCAAATCTTCAAGAAA
>VSNB01000380.1 GCA_009774055.1 Clostridiales bacterium | reverse complement strand
ATTGGAGGGAAGTGCTTCCACGTCTCCTCCGTGTTCCCCGGCCACCCCACCGCCACACCCACAGACAAAATGCTGGAACTCATCGACGCCGAGTTGAAAAAAGATACCCGCGCCGGATGATGTTTCAGTAGACTTCGGCGGGCCGGTGCGGTATAGTGTGTATTACCGTACCGGCTTGCTGACAGAAAGGAGGAAAACAGTAAAATGGCAAGCCAAAAATATACGATTCTCTACGGACGGCTCAGTCAAGAGGACGCCCGGATGGGCGATTCGAATTCGATCATAAACCAGCGCCTGCTGTTGGAGAAATACGCTGCTGATAATGGTTTTGAAAACGCCATATTCCTGGCGGACGATGGTTACAGCGGGACGAACTTCGAGCGGCCTTCCTGGAAAAAGGTCATTGAGATGATCGAAGCGGACGAGGTGGACACGTTGATCGTCAAGGATATGTCCCGCCTGGGCCGCGAGTATTTGCAGGTGGGCCAGCTGACAGAACTCTATCTGCCCACGAAGGGCGTCCGCTTCATCGCCATCAATGATGGAGTGGACTCCCTGGTGGAGAGCAGCACCGACTTCAATCCCATCCGAAACTGGGCAAATGAGCTGCACGCCAAGGATACCAGCAAAAAGGTTCGGGCGGTGAAAAAGCTCCAGGCGGAGCGCGGTGAGCGTCTCGGCGGCAGGCCGCCCTACGGCTACCGCAGGAAAGCGGCGGACAGCAAGGAGATCGTCCCCAACGAGGAAACCGCGCCTGTGGTGCAGCGCATCTTCGACCTGTGCGCCAGCGGCAAAGGCCCCAACCAAATCGCCCGCATCCTGACGGACGAGCAGATCCTGACGCCCGCCAACTACGCCTACCAAAAAGAGGGGAAGTCCCACAACCATGTGGACACCACCCGGCCCTATGATTGGAGCGGCAGCAGCGTGACGGGCATCCTGGACACCCGGGTCTACCTGGGGCATACGGTGGGACTGCGATCCACTTCGCTTTCCTACAAAAACAAGAAGCTGATCCGCCGACCGGAGCGTGAGCAGATCACAGTGGAGAACACCCACCCGGCGCTGGTCACCCAGGAGCAGTGGGACATCGTGCAGGACGTGCGCCAGCACAAGAAGCGCGTCCCGAAACAGATGGATGAGCCGAATATCTTCTCTGGGTTGGCCTTCTGTGAGGACTGCGGCAAGCCCATGGTGCTCCACCGGGCCAGCACGATGGAAAAGGCGAGGTATTATTACACGTGCTACACCTACGGGAAACGGGGCAAGGCTGCGTGTTCCGCACACCATATCCGGGAGGATGAGCTGTGCAAGATCGTGCTGGATGACCTCCGGCGGGTGACCCACTTTGCCAGGATGAAGGAGCGGCAGTTCGCGGCGTACATCAACCAGAAGAACAGCAAGGAACTGCGCCGGGAGATGAATACGCTCCAGAAGGAGCTGGACGCCATGCGGAAGCGGGATGGGGAGCTGTCTATGCTGTTCAAGCGGCTCTATGAGGATCACGTCCTCCAACGGATCACCGCCGGGCAGTTCCAGATGCTCTCCGCCGATTATAACGCCGAGCAGAAGATGCTGCAAGAGGCCATCCCGGAAAAGGAGGACAGGCTGGAGAAGCTGAAAGCGTCCGCCGCCAACGTGGAAGCGTTCATTGAGAAGGCCAAGCGGTTCACCACCATCGACGAGCTGACGCCGGAGCTGGCTCGACTGTTCATCCAGCGCATCGAGATTGGGGAGCGCAGCGTGAAATATTCCCGCAGTGCGGCGCAGAGCGTCCGGATCATCTACCGGGACATTGGGAACCTGGACAGCCCGATGGAGCCGGGTGAGCGCCAGCCGCAGATGGCAACCCTGCCCTCCATGGAGGACTGCTTGAAACTGCTGGCGTAGGGACAGAAAAACGAGGTGAGCGGGCAGCTTCCGCCGCCCGCTCACCAAATATAGGGGTAGGTTCAACTTGTGTCCCTGTGAACAGTAACAGAAGGTTTTCCGGGGTTTTCTTATACCCAAACAAGCTGATATAGTTTGACCTGATTTGACACAACGAGAGCCATTT
>VSNB01000038.1 GCA_009774055.1 Clostridiales bacterium | reverse complement strand
CGGCCACATCGAGTGGCCGCGCAGAATTGATTGTGCATGACCGCTCGATGCGGTCATTGCACAATCCAGGTCGCTTAAGGAACTACGTTCCTTAAGAATCCTCCTACATTACGGGGGTGATTTGTTTTGCGCTTCCACTGGAGTCTGTCCGGTCTGAAGCAGGCGGCTCCCATGGATCGGATGAAGCGGCTATCCGACGATGTTGTCGGCAGACCCTACCGTCTTACACGCTGGAGCTCCCGGGGCACTTCCGTTAGAAGGCCCCCCTAGCAGACTCTACCCCTTTAACAGGCCGGCAGGCGGAGTCGGTCAAACGCCAAGCCACTAGATTAGATACCCGTAGGATCAGAAATTCGGTGGCTTCGCCTATCCAAACCAGCACCGTACAGCCCTTTATCCCCCGTATAGGGCAAAGGCGCGCACGCGCCTGCCCGTTTAAGGGAGTCTTGAACCGTAGGTTCAAGCGCGTTTTTGCTTACTTTTGCCGCGTGGCAAAAGTAAGCCGCCGTCCGGGCGCGGTAGCCCGGAGCTTCCGGAAAGAAGGGAAGCGCCCGCGGCCCGCAGGGTCGCAGATGAAATCCCCCCGTTCGCCGCCGGAGGCGGCGAAGAGAACCCCCTACTTCCCTTTAGGCGCAGGAATCTGCCGTGAAACCGACAAAACAATCCCCACTTCCACCAGCTGAATCGCCAGCGCCGTCCCCCCCGAACTGAAAAAAGGAAGCGAAATCCCGGTGGAAGGCATAAAATTCGTCACCACGGCGATGTTCAAAAACGTCTGCAGGGCGATCTGCGTGGTCACGCCGACAATCAAGAGACTCCCGAACCGGTCCCTGGCATGAATGGCCAGCCAGAACCCGCGGATAATCAAAAACGCGAACAGAATCATAATCAGCGTCCCGCCGATGAGTCCCAGCTCCTCCAGAACAACGGCAAAAATGTAGTCGTTCTGCGCCTCGGGGAGATAGCCGAACTTCTGCCGGCTCTTGCCCAGGCCCACGCCGAGGAGCCCCCCCGACCCGATGGCGTACAGGCTCTGGATGGTCTGCCACGCCTCATCCCGCCGCCATGCCAGGTCCCCGGCGAAGGGGTCCCGCCAGACGGCGATACGGGAGGCGTTGTAGCCTACCACCTTCTCCATGAAATCCGTAAACAGCACCAGATACCCGGCGGCGCCCACACTGCCGACCCCCGCCGCAATCCAGCCCCAGTGGATGCCCCCCACCACCATCATGGCCGCGCCGATGCCGAAAATCAGGACCGCGCCGGAAAAATGGGGCTCCACAATGGTCAGCAGCGTAACTGCCGCCAGCAGAAGGATATGGGGCAGAAACCCCTCCCTCCAGGACTTCATCTTCTCCCGCTTCTTGGAAATGGACTCGGCAAAATAGACGATGACGCCCAGCTTCGCTACCTCAGAGGGCTGGAAGGTCAAGGACGTACCGGGGATGCCCAGCCAGCGGGCCGCGCCGTTCTCGCCCAGGGCCAGCAGCCGCCCGTACTTATTGGGGCCGGGAATCATGACCAGCACCAGCAGGACAATGGACACGATCATTCCCAGCCGGGCCAGACCCCGGAACCGTTCGTAGTTGATCTTGGACACCCAGAACATGGCCACCACACCCAGGGCGGCAAACACCACCTGCCGCTTGAAGTAGTACAGCCCGTCATTTTTCAGCCTCGCGTTGGCCTGCGCCGCCGGAAAGCTGGCGGACAGCAGCATAATCAGCCCCACCGCCAGCAGCATCAGGGCCAGCAGCAAAAAGGGCACATCCAGCGGACCCCGCGCGGCCTCCCATGCCTCCTGGCGCTTGCGCCGGTCCTCCCGCTCCTTCTGCCGCTTGAGCTGACGGTATTCGTCACGGGTCAGCGGAATGCCGTTCCGGGTCTTCACCGGGCGGATCTTTCGTTGCGCCATTGGCTCTGCCTCCTTTGCCGGGATGAAAAATGAATACGTCTGCCACCGGAACCGCTCCGGGTCAGATGCTCCTGATCCCGATCAGCGCCAGAGCGCAGAACAGGACGGACACCGCCGTAAAGACGGTGACGATCTTGACCTCGCTCCAGCCGCACATTTCAAAATGGTGGTGAATCGGGGCCATCTTAAAAATCCGCTTTCCATGGGTCAGCTTGAAATAGCAAACCTGGAGAATATCGGACAGCGTCTCCACAATGTAAATGATCCCAATAGGCGCCAGGATCAAAGGCATGTCGATGGCAAAAGCCATGCCCGCCACCGCGCCGCCCAGAAACAGCGAGCCGGTGTCGCCCATGAACACCTTGGCCGGGTGCGCGTTGAACAGCAGGAAGGCCAGCAGCCCCCCCAGCGCCGCCCCGGCGAATACCCCCAGTTGAGTCATACCCCATATGCCCGCCGCCGCCGCGTAGAACAGCGCCACCGGCACGGTAACGGAGGCCGCCAGGCCGTCCAGGCCGTCGGTAATATTCACCGCGTTCACCGCCCCTACGATCACAAAGGCGCAGAACACCATGTACAGCGGCCAGCTAAGCGTAATATCCACATTAAAGAAGGGCACGTACAGATGGGGTGTGATATGGTTGTCATAGCGCATGAGCATCAGAAACAGGATCGCCGCCGCCAGCTGCAGCAAAAACTTCTGGATGGCCGTCAGGCCCAGGTTCTGGTGGCGCTTCACCTTCTCATAGTCGTCCAGGAATCCGATCACCCCGAAAACAGAGGAAAACAGAAACAGATAGATGTGGGTCAGGTTTCCCTCCAGAAATCCCCGCCAGCCGGCGGCGATAATCGCGGCAGCAATGCCGATGATGAACATCAGTCCGCCCATAGTGGGCGTACCGGCCTTGGTGGCGTGCCACTTGGGGCCTACCTCCCGGATCTCCTGACCGGCCTTCAGCCGCCGCAGGGCGGGCAAAATCACCCAGCGGCCCAGCAGGGCCGTGACGGCGAAGCTCAGAACACAGGCAACAATGGTTTCCATAACAGCAATCTCCCTCTATCCTGACCCCGTCAGGCTCTCTCGGTGTGTTCAGCAATATAGTCCGCCACCACTTCCCTCTCGTCCAGGTGGCGCTTCTCATGTCCAACGATCTGGTACGTCTCATGGCCCTTTCCCGCCAGGATGATGACGTCCTTGGGCTGGGCGTGGTCCATAGCCCAGCGGATGGCCCTGACCCGGTCCGGCTCCACCATATAGGGGGTATCTGCGCCCTCCAGGCCGGGCAGAATTTCGGAAATAATGAAATCCGGGTCCTCGGTGCGGGGGTTGTCGGAGGTGACCACCACAAAGTCCGCCAGCTGCGCGGCGATGCGCCCCATCTTGGGCCGCTTTCCCCGGTCCCGGTCGCCGCCGCAGCCGAAGAGAATCACCACCCGCCCCTGGGCAAAGCCCCGGACGGCGGTCAACACGTTCTCAATGGCGTCCGGCGTCACGGCATAGTCAATCAGAATGGTATAATCCCATGGAACCGGGACCACCTCCACCCTGCCCTTCACGCCGGCGCAGGACGCCAGCGCCTCCGCGCCCGCCGCCAGCGAAATTCCCAGGGCCCTGGCCGCCGCCAGCGCCCCCAGCGCGTTGTACACCGTGAATCCCCCGGGAATCCCCACACGAACGGGAACCGTCTCCCCCTCGCAGACTGCGTCAAAGGTGACGCCGTCCACCGACAGCCGGATATTCTCCGCCCGCAGGTCCCCGGCCCGCTCCCCGAAGGAGAGCAGCGGGCAGGGCGCGCCCCCGGTCACCCGCTCCGCCCACGGGTCATCCGCGTTGTACACGCCCTTCACGCTCTGCCGGAACAGCAGCGCCTTCGCATCGCAATACGCCTCCATGGTTTCATGGAAGTCCAGATGGTCCTGGCTGAGGTTCGTAAACATCCCCACGGCGAACCGAATCCCCGCCACCCTCTGCAGGCAGAGGGCGTGGGAGGACACCTCCATCACCACATGGGTACACCCCGCGTCCGCCATGGCGCGGAAGAGGGCCTGGAGCTCGAAGGACTCCGGGGTGGTGCGCTCGGTGTGGAGCGCCTCCTCCCCGATCATGTTCTGGTTGGTGCCGATCAGGCCAACCTTGGCACCCAGGCTCTTTTCCAGCATATCCTTGAGGAGGTACGTCGCCGTCGTCTTGCCGTTGGTGCCGGTGACGCCCACCATGGTCATGGAGGCGGCGGGGTCGCCGAACCAGTTCCGCCCCAGCTGCGCCAGGGCGGCGCGGCTGTCAGAGGTCAGCACGTAGGGAACCTCCCCCTCCGGCCTCGCCTGGCAGAGGACGCAGGCCGCCCCCTTCTCCAGAGCCATGGGGATAAAGCGGTGTCCGTCCGTCTCATATCCGGCAATAGCCGCAAAGAGGTCCCCGGACTTGGTCTGCCGGGAGTCGTAGCTGACCCCACTAATCTCCGTCTCCAGGTCCGCATGGACCTCCAGAACCTCAATCCCGCACAGCAGTTCTCTCAGTTTCATCCTATGCCCCCTGCACTTTCCTCATTCTTATCATTTGCATCCCGCAGGCACGCGCCTCCATTAGAAGCAAACATTCCCTCTAACGGCCCATCGGGCGGATAAAAAGTTTTTCTTTTTGGTTCTTTTCCTTTGTTCACAAAGAAAAAGAACGTCCTCAGTCCGCAATGTTCGACATCGTCCCCATCTGCACCGTAACCACCGTCCCGGCATCCGCCTCAGTGCCAGGCTCCAGGGACTGGCTGATAACCTTCGCGCCGCTGGCGCTGGAGCCGGTGGCCTTCATGATCAGTCCGGCGTTGACCAGTGCACGGTTGGCCTCATCGGCGGACATGTTGGTCACCTTCGGCACAATGCAGCGGTCGGAGGATTTTTCCGCGCCCATATACAGGATGATCTCCGCGCCGTTGGGGACGATGGCTCCGCCGTCGGGCGTCTGGTCGGTCACCGTGTCTCCATCGCCCACCGTGCGGTAGGACGAGAAGCCGTAGTCCGTGAGCTTCGCCGCCGCGTCATCCTTGGACAGGCCCACCACGTAAGGCACGGTGGCCTCAGCGACGGACCGGGTTTCCTCGTCATACTGGGGCGCGATGCCCAGATAGGGCAGGATGTCCGCCATGATCTTGGAGGCGGTGGGGGCTACATAGTTGCCGCCGGAGGTGTAAATGCCCGTTACCTCCTGGCGGGCGGGGGTGTCCATGGTCAGGAGCATGATTATCTGGGGATCATCCGCCGGAGCGACAGCAAGGAAGGACACGACCACGTCGCCCCGGGGATTGTCAGCCGTCTTAGTACCCCGCTGGTCGGCGGTGCCGGTCTTGCCGCCGATACGGTAGCCGGCAACCTGGGCGTTTTTCCCGCCGCCGTCGGTGACCACGTATTCCAGACACTCCCGCACCATAGCGGATGTCTCCTCGCTGATGACCTGCCGGACAGGAGTGGCGTCATGCTGTCTGACTACGTTTCCCTCGCTGTCCAACTCCTTTTCCACCACGTAGGGCTGGTAGAGATACCCGCCGTTGACGCAGGCCGCCTGGGCGGTGATGAGCTGAATGGGCGTGACGTTGAAGTTCTGACCGAAGGCATAGCAGGCCAGGTCGATATCGTGGCTTTCAAAGACGCTGCGCTTGGCGAAAACGCTGGCGCCCTCGCCCTGGAGGTCCACGCCGGTAGGCGCGAACAGGCCGAACTCCTCCAGATAGTCATAGAACGTAGACCGTCCGACATCCAGTCCCATCCGGATGAAAGCCGGGTTGCAGGAGTGGCCTACCGCCTCCTTTAAAATCTGGGAGCCGTGACCGTTCCGGTTGGAACAGTGAATAGGGTCGCTGTCCTCAATCTGCACAGAACCGCCGCAGTAGTAGGAGCTGTTGCGGTTGGCCACGCCCTCCTCCAGGGCCATGGCCAATGTCAGGATCTTAAAGGTGGAGCCCGGCTCATAGGCGTCATTGACCGCCTTACTGCGCCACTGGAGCAGCTGCAGGTTCCCAAGCTCCTCCCAGTAGGCGTCGGAGTGCTCCTGGCCAGGCTCCGGCGGGTTCTCCTCATCCACCTTAGCCAGCTGCTCCTGCAATTTTTCCGTGTAAATCTCCCGGGGCGCGTTGGGATCGTAGTCCGGCGTGGAATAGATGGCAAGGATCGCGCCGGTCTTGGGGTCCATGGCGATGCCGCAGGCGCCTTTCTTGGCCCCGAAATCCGCCGCCATGTCCGTGACTCCCCGCTCCAGGTAGTATTGGATAGTGCTGTCCAGAGTGGTCTGGATGCTGTGGCCGTCCTGGGCATCGTAGTACTGCTCATACTGGAACATGAGCTCCGAGCCGCCGGCCTCCTTTGCCGTCACGGACAGTCCCGTGGTCCCCTCCAGCACGTCCTCATAAAGAGCCTCCAGACCGTAGGCCCCGTGATTCTCCGGATTCAGAAACCCCAGCACATGGGAGGCCAGGGAGGAGCGGGGATAGTACCGCTTGGAATCCGCCTCCAGATGGACCCCCTGCAAGGTCTTACCGGTGTCGTTTGTGGTAATGAACTCCCGGACCCGGTCGCTGACCTCCTTCTCCACCCGCTTGCTGAGGGTCGCGTACCGCCAGCTGGTCCGGGCCATGTTGTCGTAAACGTCCTGGGGGTCGATCTCCAGGATCTCCGCAAGGCGTTCGGCCAGCATGTCCTTGTACTCCTGTCCGCTCATGGGCAGCTTTTCGCCGTCCTTCACCCCGTCCACCAGCTTCTGGGCCCGCTGCCGGTCCAGCTCGTCGGCGTACTTCTGGATGGCGTTGGGGTCGATGAACACCGTGTCCGCTGAGGCGGACACCGCCAGATTCACCCCGTTGCGGTCCAGAATCGCACCCCGGGAGGCGGAAATGACGGTGGAGCGCATCTGCTGGCTGGAGGCGCCGTCCTGGAGCTCGTTGTGCTGGGTGATGGTCAGCTCGTAGGCCTTGGCGAACAGCGCCAGGAACGACGCCACGCCGAACACCAGCAGCAGCGCCAGGGTCCGCCGCTGAATCACCAGCTTCGCCAGCCGGGCGGAGTTGGGCTGACGCTTGGTATTCTTCTTAGGGGCCGCCGGCTCCGACGGCTTGCGGGATGGATTTGCCATGGTTTCCTCCTTGCGAAAAAGGGAGCGGGAGGATGCCCTCCGCTCCCGACGTCCGCCCGCCCCGGCGGCAGGGCGGGACGCTTACCCATTCATTTATACGTACGCTCCGGGGAAATATGCCTACTCGCCGCTGTCCGGAAGCCCCCGCCCCAGGGCGGTAAAGAACTGCTCCAGTCCCCGGCCCTCCGGCTTGTGGGCCCGGGCCTGATCCTCCCCTGGGAGGGTAATATAATAGACCTGTCCATCGCTGGGCTGGACCATGCCGGCGGCCTCGGCGGCCTCCTTCACGGCGGAGAGGTCAAACACCTTCTCATGCTGGGTCAGCAGGGACACCTGCTCCACCTCCAGCTGTTTGATCTCCGACTTCATGGACACGATGCTCCGGGAAATGTCATTGAGCCGCACATAGCACAGCAGCAGCGACACCATCAGCAGCAATACGCACACAAACCCCAGCAGAGCCAAAAACGACACCTTCTGGGCGGGCCGTACCGACGCCTTGAACTGGGCCCGGCGGCGGGCGTTGCGCTCGGCGGCCGTCTCCGGACTGCGCTCGTAGAGCTGGTCGAAGTCCATCCGGCCGCTGCGCTCCAGGCGGCGTTCCAGCTCCCGGCTGTCCGTCTCCCTCCTGCGCTCCGGCTTCCGGGCCAGATTGCCATCCATGGTCCCCCGCGCGCGGTATCTGCGGTCTGTTCTGCTGTTTCTCGCATTACGTGCAGCCATGGAACGCCTCTCCTTTCCCTGTGACCGGCCTCAATCGTTTTGTCAAAATTCCGTCCGCTCCGCCGCGCGCAGCTTGGCGCTGCGGGCGCGGGGATTCTCCGCCAGCTCGGCAGGACCGGAGACAACGGGCTTGCGGTTCACCAGGCGCAGCTTCGGCTTCTTCCCGCACACGCACACCGGGAATTCCGGCGGACAGGTGCAGCCTGTTGCCAGCTCCCGCAGCCTCTGCTTCACAATCCGGTCCTCCAGGCTGTGGAAGGTAATCACCGCCAGCCGCCCCCCCGGCAGCAGGGCCTCCGCCGCCGCATCCAGCATGGGCGGCAGGGCGTCCAGCTCGCCGTTGACGGCGATGCGGATGGCCTGGAAGCTGCGCTTGGCGGGGTGCTGCTTCTCCCGCAGGGCCTTGGAGGGCATAGCGGAGCGGATGAGCTCCGCCAGCTCGCCGGTGGTCCCCACAGGCTTGTCCTCCCTGGCGCGAACCACGGCCCGGGCGATCTGGGGCGCGTAACGCTCTTCGCCGTACTCGAACAGGATGCGCCGCAGCTCCTCATAGCTCCAGGTATTCACCACCTGGAAGGCGTCCAGCGCCGCCGTCTCGTCCATGCGCATATCCAGCGGCGCATCGTGCATGTAGCTGAAGCCCCGCCGGGGCTCGTCCAGCTGCGGGGAGGAAACGCCCAAATCGAAGAGCATCCCGTCTGCCCCTACTATGCCCAGATTTTGGAGAATGTCTCCCAAATCGGAAAAATTTCCATGGACCAGAGTCACCCGGTCCCCAAATTCCGCCAGCCGCTCCCGGGCGGCCTCGATAGCCGCCAGATCCCGGTCCACGCCGATAAGCCGGCCCGTGGTCAGGCGGCGGAGAATCTCCAAGGAGTGTCCCGCCCGGCCCAGGGTGCCGTCCAGGTAAATCCCCTCCGGCCTGACGGCCAAGGCCTCCAGGCACTCCTCCAGCAGCACGGGCTTGTGCCCGTAGTCCTTTTCCATATCATCCATGTCAGAATCCCAACTCTTCCATAGCCGCAGCCAGATTCTCCGGGTCCAGCCCCGCGTCCTCGATGGGAGCCCACCGCTCCGGGTTCCACAGCTCCAGGCACTTCGACGCGCCGTTGATAATGACCTCCCGCTCTAAGGCCGCATACTGCCGCAGCTTGGCGGGAATGAGAATGCGCCCCTGGGAATCGGGCTCGCACTTGGCGGCGTTGGCGAAGAGGGTCCGCATCTTCCGGGCCTGGGAAATGGGCAGGGCATCGTACTTCTCCGTCAGCTCCCCCCACTTGGCGTCGGAGTACACGGAAAGACATCCGTCCAGGCCGATGGTGACGTAAAACGTCTCCCCCAGCTCCTCCCGGTACTTGGCGGGGATGAACAGCCGGCCCTTGGCGTCGATATTGTGCTGATACTGCCCAATCACGGCCCTCCGCCGCCTTTCCCGCCGCAGCCCCGGCGCATCCGGCCGCTTCCCCTCCGGGAAATCGGCCCCGAAGCGGCTGTGTCAGGGCTAAGTCCCCACTTTGCCCTACTTTCCACCACTTGATGATAGTATACGGCATGGCGGTCAGAATTGCAAGGATAAAATTTTTATTTTTTCGCCGCGAAAGTATGGGATTTTGCACGAAAAAGCGAAGATTTTGCGATTTAAAACGCCCGTTCTAGCAAAAATACCAAAAAATCCGCGCACAGCGCAACATCTTGCACCGCACGCGGACAAAAACACAAAATATGGACTCGTGCCAACGAATGGCGAAATAACCCCCAAATATTCAGCGATATGCACAAAGCCCAAGCCGGCTATTTTCCGCCTGTCTGCTCCTCGGGCCGGGCCTGCTGGGCCTGAAGCTTCTCCCGGGAGACGGCGCGGAACCGGGCGCGGGACTCCCGGACCTCCTCCAGGGCCTGCTGGATGGCCTCCTCGGTGCGGCGCAGGGCGTCGTCGGTGTATTCGTTGGCCACGTTGATGATGGCCTTGGAGCGGTCGTTGGCCTGGGTAACCATTTCCCGGGCCTTGTCCCGGGCCACCCGGGCGATCTCGCTCTCGCCCACAATGGTTTTCGCATCCATGTCCGCCTGGCGGCGGATGCGGTCGGCCTCCTTTTTGGCCTCCTCCACGTACTCGTCCCTGCGGCGGATCAGATCCTGGGCCTTCTTCAGCTCGGCGGGCAGCTCGCCCCGCAGCTGTTCCAGCAGCTCCAGCGCATCGTCCCGGACGACGATGCACTTGTCCGGTGAGAGGACCACGCCCTTGGCCCCGTCGATCATCTCATAGAGGAGATCGATCAAATAGAAAACATCGTTTGCCATAGCAGTATCATACCTTTCCTTCTCTGATCCTGAGCAGGGCGCGCATCGCGCCCGAGGGGATATACGGCTTCAGTCTCTGCTGGTAGCGGAGCATTTCCCGCACCATTGTGGAGCTGATGTGCATGTGTTCAGGCCGGGCGGGCAGCAGGACGGTGTCCAGCCGGGGAAAGAGGTCCCGGTTGATCTGGGCCAGCTGCATTTCCCAATCCAGATCCGTGCCGCCCCGGACGCCCTTGACAAGGGCGCAGGCCCCCTGCTCCCTGGCGAAATCCGCCAGCAGGCCGCCGCAGGCGGCAGCCTCCACGTTGGGCAGGTGGGCCGCGGCGGCCCGGGCCAGCTCCAGCCGCTCGTCCAGGGTAAACATGTGCTTTTTTTCCCCGTTGACCATGACGCAGAGGATCACCCGGTCGAAGATGGCGGCGGCCCGCTCCGCCAGATCCAGGTGCCCCACGGTGATGGGATCGAAACTGCCGGGGCATACGGCGATTCTCATTGGCCGTCCTCCTCCCGGCAGTAGGTGGTCACCTTGATCCTGCCGTAGCGGTAAGTCCGGCGGAGGAAATAGGGAGGCTTCACCAGGGGCATGTCCTGATCGGAGGGAGATTCACAGACTATTATACCATGGTTCGACAAAATGTCAAACTGATAAATGGCTTCCATGGCATTTTTCCACAGATTGGCGGCATAAGGGGGGTCAATAAAGATAAGATCGAACTTTTCCCGGGCGGAGGAGAGGAAGGCCAGGGCGTCCCCGCAGACAACCCGCGCGTTCTCTCCCAGGTTCGTGATCTTCAGATTGTCTCTGATCAAGGCGGCGGCGTCCCGCCGCTGCTCCACAAAGACGGCGGAGGCCGCACCCCGGCTGAGGGACTCAATGCCCAGCTGGCCTGTGCCGGCGAACAGGTCCAAAACCTTTCTTCCTTCTATGTCAAATTGTACAATATTGAAGATGCCTTCTTTGACCCGGTCAGTGGTGGGCCTGGTTTCATAGCCCTCTAATTCCTTTAACCGCCGCCCCCGGGCGGCGCCTGTGATAACTCTCATGACTATTTAACTGCTCCTTTTCTTCTTCGCGCCCTCCGGGCGCGAAAGATAAATTCTTCTTGAATCGGCCCGGGGGCTTCTCGCCCCCGGACTCCTCGCCTACTTTTGGCCCACGCCAAAAGTAGGCAAAAACGTGCTTGAACCTACGGTTCAAGACTCCCTAGACGGGCAGGCGCGTACGCGCCTTTGCCCTATACGGGAGTAAAGGACTGTGCGGCGGGTTTGGTCGATAGGCGAAGCCACCGAATTTCCGATCCTACGGGTATCTAATCTAGCGGCTTGGCAGTCGACTAACTCCGCCTGCCGGCCTGTTAAAGGGGTAGAGTCTGCTAGGGGCCCCTCTACCGCAACTGCCCCGGGAGTCCCCAAAGTGGTGCGGTAGGGTCTGCCGATGACGTCGTTGGATAGACGCTTCGCCGGATGCAAGGGAGCCGCCTGCTTCAGCCCGGACAAACTACAGTGGAAGCGCAAAAACAATAACCCCCGTAATACAGGAAGGTTCTTAGGAAACGTAGTTTCCTAAGCGACCTTTTGCTTCTTTTCGCTCGTGCGAAAAGAAGGCCCCGCCCCGGCAGGGGCAAAGCTAAAAACAAGATCGGAAAGTGGCCGCGGCCCACAGGCCGCAGATTAGAGCCCCGCAGGGGCGGTACGAAACATTCTGCGGCATCGAAAAACAATAAGCGGCGCAGGGGCTGCATCTCTACTCCATATATTATGTCAAACCACCCCATTTTTCAATAGGAACTTGCCCTCTTTTCAGACATTTTGAGGATTTCATTTTTCCCACTTGTACTTTCTTGAAAAATAGTATATAATGTTACATTGCAAATATCTATAAAATAAGCAACTCCGCTGAAAGGATGTTATTTTATGATAAAACTGCAAGGAAAGAAAGGCGCCATTACCATCAGTGACGCCGTTTTTACCAACATTACCGGGAACGCCGCCACAAACTGCTTCGGCGTGAAGGGTATGGCCTTCCGCTCCATGACCGACGGCCTGGTCCACCTCCTCCGCAAGGAGGCCATGAGCAAGGGCGTCCAAGTCATCTACAACGAGGACTCCACCGTCTCCATCCGCCTCCATATCATCGTCGAGCACGGCATCAACATCACCGCCGTCTGCCGCTCCATTATGAGCGAGGTGCAGTATAAAGTCAGCAAGTATACCGGCATCCCCGTAAAAAACGTGGACGTCTGCGTAGACTCTGTCGTATCCAATGCCAAGGGGGTTTGACGGGAGCTATGATTCATTCAATCAACGGAATCCAGTTCAAGGAAATGATTCTCCACGGCGCCGCCGCCATCACCCTGCAAAAGCAGAAAATCAATGATCTGAACGTTTTCCCCGTCCCCGACGGCGACACCGGCACCAACATGAGCCTGACCATCGGCGCCGCCGCCGCCGAGCTGAAAAAAAGCGAGCCCCGGGACATCAGCCAAGCCGCTTCCATCACCGCCGGTGCCCTCCTCCGGGGTGCCCGGGGCAACTCCGGCGTCATCCTCTCCCTCCTCTTCCGCGGGATGTCCAAAGTCCTTAAGGGCCACGGCGAGTCTGACGCCGTCCTGCTGGCCGAGGCCATGCAGGAGGGCGTCTCCTCCGCCTACGGCGCGGTGATGAAGCCCGCCGAGGGCACTGTGCTCACCGTCTCCCGCCTGGCCGCCAAGCGGGCCCAGGAGGCCGCCGGGGAGAACAACGATGTGGAATATATGCTGGCCGAGTCCATCCGGGTGGGCTACGAGGTGCTCTCCCAGACCACTGACATGAACCCCGTGCTGAAAAAGGCCGGCGTGGTGGATGCCGGCGGCAAGGGCTATCTGGCGATCCTGGACGGCATGCTGGCCTCCCTGCGGGGCGAGGCTATGCCGGAGATCACGGAGGAGGTTTCCTTCCGGCAGGAAAAGGCCGACTTCAACGCTTTCTCCGCCGAGGAAATCACCTTCGCCTTCGACACCGTGTTCATCGTGCGCAAGAACGACCCCGAGGTGAACCTGACCCCTCTGCGGGACTACCTCAACAGTATCGGCGACAGCCTGGTCATCGGCGAAGACGACGATGCCTTCAAGGTCCACGTCCACACCAACATCCCCGGCAGCGCCCTCACCGAGGCCCAGAAGTACGGCGACCTGGAGCTGGCCAAGATCGAAAACATGCGCACCCAGGCTGAGGACGTTGCCGCCGGGAAGAAGGCCCAGAGTGTGGACGATTTGGACGAGATTGAGGAGGAGCTGGAAAACGGCGGAGCCGGCGAGGCCGCGCCCTCCAAGCGGTACGGTTTCCTGTCCGTCTGCGCCGGTGAGGGCCTGGCGGCGGTTTTCAAGGATCTGGGCGTGGACGGCGTGATCTCCGGCGGCCAGACCATGAACCCCTCCACCGAGAGCATCCTCAAGGAGATCGGCAGGGTCCCCGCCGAGACAGTGTTCGTCCTGCCCAACAACAAAAATATCATCATGGCAGCCCAGCAGTGCGTGGGGCTGACCAACAAGGAGGTCATTGTGGTCCCCACGGAGACGATCCCCCAGGGCGTCACCGCCATGATGAACGTGGACACGGAAATGGAGCCGGAGGAGCTTCTGAGCGCCATGAGCGGCGCCATCAGCGGCGTGTCCACCGCCCAGATCACCTACGCCGCCCGGAACAGCGACTTCGACGGCTTCGCCATCAGCGAGGGCGACTACCTGTCCCTCCTGGACGGAAAGCTCTTCGGCACCAACCAGGATATCTCCGTAATGCTGGAAAAGCTGGCGGAGAAGGCGGCGGAGAAGGGCGCGGAATTCGTGACCCTCTTCTACGGCGAGGACGTCACCGAGGAGCAGGCCCAGGCGGCCGAGGCGGTGTTCGCCCGGAACTGCCCTGACGCGGAGCTGTCCGTTCTGCCGGGAGGGCAGCCGGTCTACTACTATATTGTAAGCATCGAGTAATGCCCGGCGGGCCGGAAAAATCCCTTCCGGCCCGCCGCTGTATAAGTAGAGGAGGAGTGATCGGATGGACGATCTGCGCATATCGGATATGATGGAAATGCAGCGGACGCTCTGGACGCTGCACAAGGACGCCTGGCCCCCCATAGCGCCGGCCTACGGCAAGGATTTTATCCTGTACATGATGGAGGAGGTAGGCGAGTGCATCGCTATTCTGAAAAAAAAGGGCGGCGACGCTGTGGTCAACGACCCGGCGGTGCGGGCACACTTCCTGGAGGAGGCGTCGGACGTGCTGATGTACTTCACCGACATGCTGCTGCACTACCATGTGACGCCGGAGGAACTCTCCCGGGCCTACGTGGAGAAGCACATACGGAACATGGGCCGGGATTTCAGCGAGGAGTACCGCCAGCGGTATGAGGACTGACGGACCCTGCCGCGGCGATTGTGACAAACGAACACAAAAAGAGAGACGGAGGACCATCCCCGTCTCTCTTTTCATGCACTTTGCAATAAAGTTGTTTGTTGTAATTTTACCGGATTTGTGCTATGCTATATCCTAGTATTATTGTATAGTAAGGAGTGACCTGCCATGGCAGAAGAAAGAAAGGACCTGGAATTGGAAGCGGAGGAGGCGCGGGCCAGCCGGGAGGCGGACGCGTCCGTCCAGCCGGAGGCGGACGCCGGCGAACCGGAGGAGCAGGCGAAGCCCGGCGCGCTGGAAAGCGCCCTCTACACCTGGGCCCAGGCGGCGGTCATCGCGGTAGTGGGCGTGGTGCTGCTGTTCACCTTCTTCGTGCGGCTTATCAGCGTCAACGGGCCATCCATGCAGGATACCCTCTACACCGGGGACCAGCTGCTGGTGCTCAATGCTATGTTCTGCGACTTCAAGGCCGGGGACGTGGTGGTGATCAACGACTACAACGCCGAACCTCAGCTCAACGAGACGCTGGTGAAAAGGATCGTGGCCGTGGGCGGACAGACAGTGGACGTGGACTTCGCCTCCGGCGTCGTCTACGTGGACGGCCAGCCCCTGGACGAGCCCTATACCAAGGAGCCCACCTATACCGCCAATGGCACCCCGTTCCCCATCACCCTGGCGGAGGACGAGGTCTTCGTCATGGGCGACAACCGCAACCACAGCTCCGACAGCCGGGACGCCCGTCTGGGCCCGGTGAAGAAGGGCTATCTCCAGGGCAAGGCCCTGCTGCTGCTGACCCCCGGCGCCACGCCGGACACGGAGAAGCGGGACTGGGGCCGCATCGGCCCCCTTCGCTGAGGACGGGAGGCAGTATGGAAGAGAGCGCCATGAACATCCAGTGGTACCCGGGCCACATGACCAAGACCCGGCGGATGATCTCCGACCAGCTGAAGCATATGGACGCCGTGTGCGAGATTCTGGACGCCCGGGTCCCCCTCTCCAGCCGGAATCCGGACGTGGAGGAGCTCACAAGCGGCAAGCCGAGGCTGATCGTCCTCAACCGGGTGGACCTGGCGGACCCGGCGGCCACCAAGGCGTGGGCGGCGTATTTCCGCGGGAGGGGCTTCGCCGTGCTGGAGGCCAACGCCAAGCAGGGCCAGGGCGTGAGGCAGTTCCCCTCCGCTGTGCGGACGCTGCTCTCGGACAAGCTGGCCTCCTACGCCGAGAAGGGCCAGGCGGGCCGGATGCTGCGGGTGATGATCCTGGGCATCCCCAACGTGGGCAAATCCACCTTTATCAACCAGGCTGCCAAGCGGAAAACCGCCAAAGCGGAGGACCGCCCCGGCGTCACCCGCTCCAAGCAGTGGGTCCCGGTGGACGCCAGCCTGGAGCTGCTGGACACACCGGGAATGCTGTGGCCCAAGTTTGAGGACCCCGAGGTAGGCTTCCGGCTGGCCTGCACCGGCGCGGTGCGGGATGAGATCGTAGACCTGGAGGAGCTGGCCTCCCGGCTGATGGCCTATCTGGGGCGGCGCTATCCCCAGGCCCTGCTGGACCGCTACAAGACAGAAGTCTCGGAGGAGGACTCCGGCTATGACCTGCTGTCCAAGGCTGGCCGGAAGCGGGGCTTCGTCCTCCGGGGCGGGGAGATCGACACGGAGCGGATGGCCCGCATCCTCCTGGACGAGTTCCGGGGCGGGAAGCTGGGACGCTTCACCCTGGAGCTGCCGCCCCTCCCTTGATTCGCATGAACCGCTTGGAATTATGGAGCGCCATCACATGTCTTTCGATCATATTTATTTCGTAAACGGAACGGCTTACGCCGGGAAATCAACGCTGGTAAAGCTGCTGGCGGAAAAGCACGGCGGTATTGCCTGTGAGGAAAACTACCACGACAGGCTCCTGCCGGAGCTGGACAAGGACGCATTCCCTGCCTGACCTATACCAGGGATCTGGAGGATTGGCGCGATTTCATCAGAAGGGCCCCCGAGGAATACGAGACGTGGTTTGACGGAGTCAGCAAAGAATGCGAAATCCTGGAGCTTCGGATACTGGAAGACCTGTGCAAGGAGGAAATATATGATTAGGATAAGACCATATAAGTCTTCGGATGCAGATACGATACTATCATGGTGTCAAGATGAAAAAGCATTTTATCAATGGACAGCAGGTAAATTCGGTAATTACCCTATAACACAAACAGAATTTTGCTTTGATGAATCTCTAATGCCGTTTACTGCATTTGATGAAACAGGAATTGTTGGTTTTTTTACATTAAGGAACCCTAACGAATCATTGGATGAATTACGCTTTGGATTTGTTGTCGTAAATCCTCACAAGAGAGGAAAGGGCTACGGAAAGGCGATGCTCCAGCTCGGTCTAAAAATTGTATTTGAAGTATACGGAGCGAAAAAAGCATCATTAGGTGTTTTTGAGAATAATCTTCCAGCCTATTACTGTTATAAAGCAGTCGGTTTTTGCGATACAATTCCTGATGCAGCAAAAACATATTGTATTCTTGGCGAAGAATGGAAGGTCAAAGAATTGATTATAGAAAATAGATAAATTTCAGTTTGTCTAGGTGAAAAACAGCATGAATCAAAAAACACTCCCCTCATGGGAGCTGGAAGAGGCCGCCTTTGAGCGGGGCTTCGCCCTGGTCTGCGGCTGTGACGAGGCGGGTGCGGGGCCCCTGGCGGGGCCGGTGTACGCC
>VSNB01000379.1 GCA_009774055.1 Clostridiales bacterium | reverse complement strand
CAAAATCATAGTCGATTCCCCTGTGCTGCCAAGCGCTTGTTCAGTTTTCTTTACCCACACATTCTACCGATGAGCCAAAAAATGTTCTGAATATTATCGCTCTGGCAAAAAAGCGATTTGAAGAACCCGTGGTGGACGAGCGGCAGTTCTTTTCCATTGGCTGCCACAGCAGCAATGAGCTGCGCCTGCTCCCCGGCGTTCTGCGTCAAATGGCGGATGCCTGCCCGAACCTATATCCCATCTTTCAAATCGTACCATTCCAGCATCTCTATCAGCTTTTGGAAGAGGGGGCAGTGGACGTGGTTATCGCGTTCCAGGAATAAGTGGAGAAAAAGGAGGCTGGTATCTACAGAGAGGTCGCAAAGATCCCTGTTGTTGGCGTCCTGCCCACCAGCCATCCATTGGCGGAAGAGGGCTCTCTGGACGGGGATGATCTCCGGATGCAAAAGCTGATCTTGATGGAACCCCAGAGATGTCCGGACAGTCTGAACACGGTGCAGCACGAATTGACAACCGGGCGGGCCGTTTCTGATTTGTTCCTGTGCGGCTCCGCCGATGTTTGTACTACGCTGGCCAAAGCCGGTTTTGGAATCGCCGTTCAACCCGACTTTCCGTCCCTGCGGGATCCCGCTCTAGCCTACATTCCAATCAGAGATGTAGAGCCGCTGTCCTATGGTGCGTACTACCGGAGCGTAACAGGAAAGCCGCTGTTGAAGCTCTTTCTGCAATCGTGTAAGGATAACTTTCCTGTCAGGCCGGAAGAGGAAATCAACGGTTGACTTTGAGAATTGCCTGTGCTACAATAGCCTCGCTTGTCAGAGGACTTGCGATGAAAAATCGTTGAAGTGGGATAAGCCCGTGGAGGGTTTATCCCACTTCTTGTTTTGTCTGGAGGTATTTTTGTGAATGACAAACTGAAAAATCTGTGGCGATACATCTTCCCTGCTATGGGCGGGCTGTTCGTGACCTACCTCTACAATGTGGTAGACGGCATATTCGTGGGCCAGGGTGTGGGTGCGTCGGCGTTAGGTGCGGTCAATATCGGCGTCCCGTTCATCACCTTTGCTGTTGCTGTCGCGGCGATGTTTCCTATGGGCGGAGCAACAGTGGTCGCCATCCGAGTGGGCCGTGGGGACAAGGAAGGGGCGAACCATGCCTTTATGACCTCGGTTACACTGACGCTGCTGGTATCGCTGCTGCTCACGGCGGCAGGGATGGTGTTCTGCGGCCAAATCATCGACATGAGCGGAGGACACACCCTCAGCAGAGACATGCGAGATATGGCGGAGGATTACCTGTTCTATTACTGCGCTTTTTCCGTCCCTATGCTGATGAGTACCTGCCTATCTGTTTTTGTGCGGAATGATGGCTCCCCGACGCTGTCTTTTGTGGGAATGTGCGTGGGAGCGGGAGCAAATATCTTCCTGGACTGGCTGTTCATCTTCCCGATGGACATGGGCGTGATCGGCGCGGCCATCGCTTCCGGGCTGGGCCAGGTGTTTTCTGTGGCCGTCCTCCTCTCTCATTTTGTGAGGAGGCAGGGCAGCCTGCGTTTTCGGCGGTTCCATCTCAGCGGAGCGTTGGCAGTAAAAATCTGCAAGCGCGGTGTGCCGGAGGCCGTTTCACAATTGACAACACCAGTTACCGCACTCTGTTACAACCTCATGCTGGCAAAACTGGTGGGTGACATCGGTGTGTCTACGTTCAGTGTTTTGAGTTTTATCTACTCATTGGCAAACGCCATTTTGTCGGGCGTGGCACAGGGCTTACAGCCTCTTTGGGGGAACTGCTGCGGAGAGCGGGATACAGATGGGATGAACGAGTATTTCCGTTGGGGAATCCGCATCAATACCATCCTATCCATGGTCATATATGGGGTGCTGCTTTTCTTGGCTGAACCGGTGATATGCATTTTGATCTTGTCAATATCAGTTGACACATTCAACTCAAAGATTTGCGGAACTTATGCGGCAGCATCCAGGACCGCAAAAAATCTCTGACGCTTCAGCGCGGGCGGGAGACCGTCGTTGGCGGAGCAGATCCGGCGGCGGTTCCAGTAG
>VSNB01000378.1 GCA_009774055.1 Clostridiales bacterium | reverse complement strand
CAAAGCTGGTGTACTTCCGAACGACTGCCATAAACTTCTCTACGTTCACAGCGGCCTCCTGCGCCTGCCCCAGCTCCACCTGTAACTCAGCGACACGGGCTTTCAGCGTGGCCTGCTCCTGCTCGTAATCGGCGGACAGTTCCATGAAACGCTCGTCCGTGATGCGCCCGCTCACGCTGTCCTCATACAGACGCTTGAAGATGCCGCTCAACTCTCCGATGCGCTTCTGCGCCGCCTCCAGCTCCCGGCGGCGGGCGGCGTTCTTTCGCTTGCCGCCGTCCTCGTTCTGCGCCATCAGCAGCTTCATAAACCGGGCCTCATGCTTGGCGGCGTAGCTGGTGACTTTCCGCAGATTTTCGGTCACGCCCACCGTCAGAAGGTCGGTGCGGATGAAGTGCGCCGTACAGTCGGCGGTACGCTTTTTGTAGCTGCCGCAGATATAGCAGTCCTGCCGTCGCTTGTCTGTTTCATACCTCTGCTGGTACATGACACTCCCACAGTCGGCGCAGAACAACAGGCCGGAGAACAGGCCAACCTCGCCGTAGCGGTTGGGCCGCTTACGCTGTTTGCGAAGCTCCTGCACTCGCTCCCAGGTGGCCTCATCAATGATGGCCTCGTGAGTATGCTCAAAAACCATCACTTTTTCTTCTGGATTGAGTACGCTGGTCTTGACCTTGTAGGACACCTTCTCCGTCTTGAAGTTGACGGTATGCCCCAGGTACTCCCGCCGTTCCAGAATGTGCGCCACGGTGTTGCTCGACCATTTGCAGGGGTAGTCCGGGTAGTAGCGGCGGGTGCTGCCGGTGCGCCGGTACTCCATCGTCCCCGGCGTGGGGATGTTCTGCTCGGTCAGCATCCGGGCAATCTTGGTGGGGCCGTTCCCGGCAAGGCACAGACTGAATATCTGCTTTACAACAGGTGCGGCCTCCGGGTCAATGATAAACTCGCCGTTCTCGCCTTTCAGATAGCCATAGACCGGCTGGCTGGTGATGGGTTTTCCGCTCATGCCTTTAGCCCGGAAAACCGCTTTGATTTTCTTGCTCGTGTCCCTCACCATCCATTCGTTAAATAGGTTCCGCAAGGCGCTCATGTCGTTGTCGCCCTGGGCGCTGTCCACGCCGTCATTGATAGCGATGAAGCGGACGCCTTTCTTGGGGAAGGTAATTTCTGTAAATAGGCCCACTTGCAGATAATTCCGTCCCAGGCGTGAGAGGTCTTTCGTCACGACCGTCTTGACCGCGCCGCTCTCCACAGCGTCCATCATCTCGGTGAAGCCGGGCCGCTGGAAGTTGGCTCCGCTCCATCCGTCATCCACGAAAAACTGATAGGGCATCAGGCTATGCTCACGGGCGTAGCTTTCGAGGATGCGCTTTTGATTTGAAATTGAATTTGACTCGCCTTGCAGCTCATCGTCGCGACTGAGGCGGCAGTACAAGGCGGTGATAGGGGCTTGCATGGTTTGCTGTCTAATCATCGTTCCTCCGTTCCGACAGCCCCGGCCCCGCTATTCCGATGGCAACAGTATAGCACAGGCCGGGGCGGTTGTATAGTGCTTTTTACTTCCTTACAAGAAAAAGTTTTAAGCTGGGGCTTATCGCGGAACTACCGGCAGGAGGTCACAGGCCGGGACTGGTCTGGCAGCGGCTCTCGGCCTCCAGGACTTTCGCCATTTTGTCAGCGGCGGTGTCGGTGGTGTCCTGCTTGAAGTAGCCGGAAACGGTGAGGACGGTGTTGCCCATGCGGATTTCAGTCACGCAGTCCGGGCGGCGGGTGGTCTTGGTCTTGCTGGGGGTATCGGTCATAGGCGGCTCCTTTCAAATTTTTGTTGTGGACATTCAGAGGGCCGTTTTTGAGGCTCGGAATGATAACATACGGCCCTCCTGTTGAGGACGGCCCAAAAGTCCCGTGATACCGGGCTTTTCAAGGGCCTAAACCGTTACATAGCGGCCCGGTGGCGGCGCACCCGCTCACAGGTCTTGCGGCGTTCTTCTTCCTTGGCGCACTCCGGGCAGTATTTGGCCCGGTTGGATTTTGGGATGTACCAGCCGCCGCACAGGACGCACTTTTTTCTTTCCCGGCGGTGGAGCAGGGCGGCGCACAGGCT
>VSNB01000377.1 GCA_009774055.1 Clostridiales bacterium | reverse complement strand
TATTATCTACCTGGAGGTCGTTCTTGTCAAAAGTTTTTAAACAGGCTCTTAGGGACATTTTGCAACAACATTCGACGCGGCGGCGGTTCAAATCCTGCGCGGCGTGATTTCAACCTGTACGCGCCTGACAGTTGCTTATTCGCACTGCATAGTTTATAATACTGCAGCAGAGATAAGAAAGGAAGGAAAACCCGAATGAGCAGGAAGATCATCCGTTTTGTCAAACAGGAGACGGTGCTGTGCGCGGCACTTGCCCTGGCAGTATTGTCTATGTTCTTTGTCCGTCCGGACAGGGAGTATATCTCCTACATCGATTTCCGTACTCTCGCCATCCTGTTCTGCCTGATGGGCGTCATGTCCGGGCTGCAGAAGACCGGCGTTTTTCAGTGGGTGGCCCAGGCGCTTCTGGGCAAGGTGAAAACGGCGCGGCAATTAGCATGGATTCTTGTCCTGCTCTGCTTCTTTTCCAGCATGGCCGTCACAAATGACGTGGCGCTGATCACCTTCGTACCGTTTACCTTCATTGTCCTGGATTTGATAGGCGTGGAGGCCAGAAAACAGCTGCTTGTTCCCGTTGTGACGCTGCAAACCATTGCTGCCAACCTGGGAAGCATGCTGACGCCCATCGGAAATCCGCAGAATCTCTATCTGTATGGCAAGGCGGGGCTTTCCCTTGGCTCCTTTGTTTCGCTGATGCTGCCGTATACGCTGGTATCCTTTCTCCTTGTCATGCTCTGGAGCGCGGTGCAGACCAGGAAATACGATGCGCCTATTGCAGTTTCTTTTTCCGAAAATGTCCGGCTTGCGGACAAAAAGATCCAGCTTGCGGTATACCTTCTGCTCTTTGCCGCTGACCTGCTCACGGTGGCGAGGGTGATTCCCTATGGCCTGGCCCTCCTGATAACGGTCGTCGGAATATTGCTTGCAGACCGGTCCATATTTGCGCGGCTGGATTACAGCCTGCTTCTAACCTTCATCGGATTCTTCGTTTTTATCGGCAATATGGGGAGGCTGCCTGTTTTTCATGACTTTCTGCAGCGGATCGTCTCTGGCAGCGAACTGCTGGCAGGCGCAGCCGCCAGCCAAGTGATCAGTAATGTCCCGGCGGCGCTTCTCCTGTCCGGATTTACGGACAACCTCGCCCCCCTCATCATCGGTGTCAATATCGGCGGGTTGGGGACGCTGATCGCATCCATGGCCAGCCTGATTTCCTATAAGCTTGTGGTCCGGGAAGAGGGGGCGGTAAAGGGCGCCTATTTCCGCTGCTTTACCTGGACGAACCTGGCCTTTTTGGCTGTTCTGCTGCTGTTTGCGTTTGTTTTGCGGTAAAAATATTCCCGTGCAGAATGCCGGTCAGGGTATCTGGCCGGCATTCTGGCTGCCGGACCTTATCGCATATCAAGTGTGCCGACTATAACCCCACCCATTTCCATAAGCGAAAAGGGGTGGGGTTATACGCTGCCCTGCAGAAAAGCATCACAGGATATGTCCGGAGGTCATATGCGATTTCAGCGGGTTGGGATAGTTGATGGAAAGCAGTTCCGCCACCTTGTTGGTGTTGTTGGCCCAGTTGTGGGGCTGGTTGGAGTGGATCTGCACGCTGTCGCCCGGATAGAGGGTGTAGCGGCTGTTCTCCACCCAGAGGGAGACGATCCCGGTGAGCACATAGATAAATTCCTCCCCGGTATGCGCGTACAGCTCCGGGACCAGCGTGTCTGGGTCGCCGAACGGCATCAGAAGAAAGCGCCGGGGCAGAAAATCAAACGCCAGCGTATCGTGGCTGAGTACGCTCTGAATGATCTGCGGGCTGATCATATTCTGATGGGCGGCAAAGCTGTGGACGACCGGGTCCATGGTGTCCGGCGGCTCGGCCGCAAAAAAGGTCGAGAGGGGAACGCCCAGGCACTTTGCAATTTTCGCCAGGGAATCCACCGCCACGGAGGAGATCCCCCGCTCGATCTGGGACAGGAAGCCCACAGAAAAGCCGGTGAGGTCGCTGAGGGCCTTCAAGGTATATTTCTGCTCCGTCCGCAGCGCCTTGATTTTTGCGCCGATAGTCAAATTTGGGTCCATAGGTTGCCTCCATTATCATTGTACTTATTGTGAA
>VSNB01000376.1 GCA_009774055.1 Clostridiales bacterium | reverse complement strand
TGCGGCAGCGGCCACGGCGGACTTGCCCTGGCTCCGCTGGATGATTTGGATTGGACAGTGAAAAATTGCCGTAAAAACGCACCTCCTTTCAGTGCTGGATATTGGCCCCGCTGGAAAGTGACAGACGTGAAGTGGGTGTCACTTTCTGGCGGGGGTGCAAGGGGATTGGGGAGTGTAGCTCCCCATCGCGCTCGGAGAGCGCAACAGCCCCCGGCAGGGCGCACGACACCGGCCACGGTGTATAAGTGCGCCCTTGGACTGGAACGCACTAACTCACGTTCCCGGTTCCCTGGGCTTTTGCGCCGCCTCCGACGCTCCCGGCAAACGGGAAAGAGCGATAAGAAACGCTTTGACTTCTTCGCCCTCCATACCAACGACAGCGGGGAAAACGGCCTCCAGAATGGCCCCACGCCCGATAAGCCGGTGCGTTCTGGCCCGATGTTCCTCGGTGCGCTTTTTGTTCAGCAAAATCTTCTGACGGTTTTGGTATTGGCTGATTTTCTTTTCAACCGCCTGTTCTTCCGGCGATTTGTCCATGAGTATCAATCCTCCTTGTTTAGCCAGCCATTTTTAGCAAAAATCTTCTGCAATTTTCTAATCGCGCTGGTGACGCTCTCGGTGGCACAACTTCCGCTGACACCCTCGTCAGCGGCAATCTCCCGAAATTTTTTCTTCAAGGCATACCGGGCATGGAGCCGCCTCGCCTGGGTGGGGGACAGATGGGTGATGGCCTCCGCCAGTCGTTCCAGCAACAGTTCTTCAGCGGCCTCGTCAATCTCCCGAATAATCAAATCTTCCGGGGACTGCACCAGGAACATGGCGTGATTTTCAATGCCGGGACTGCAATCCATTGAGTACACATGGTAATAGCTTTTTCTGCCTTCCTGCCGGTTCTCATAGAGCCGACATTCTTCCATGACAGCGGCAACCTCGTCCGGCACTTCCACGAATGTGTCTTTTGTGTAGAGCGGGTAATAGTGCTTTCGCAAATTGACAATCGCCATATCGCCCTCACTTCCCCAGGGGATGGTCTGTGTAGTAGCGGCGGAGGTTGCACAGCCCCCGGCGGATGGAGAGACACACATTGCTGTTGTGGACGCGCTCGCAGTCTGCGATCTGCTGCTGGGTCAGTCCGCCCAGGTAGTAGGCACAGAGGCGGCGGGCCTGGGTAGGGGTGGCATAGGCCAGGGCGTTCCTCAAAGTAGCGGCCAGTCTGTCACGCTCGGCCCGTTCCTCCGCCAGCATGACAAGTTGCTCCGGGGACGGGCTGTGTTCCAGGGCATAGTTCTCCGTCCACTCGAAAGCGTCCAGCGAGTAGAACGCCCGGTGATACCGCTTGCGGCGCTCGTAGTTCCGCATTTCCCTGACGGACTGGCACAGCACGTCAAAGACTTCCTCGCTGACCTCCACCAGCTTGTCCTGCTGGTAATGGGGATAGTGGAGCCGTAGGTTGATGATTTTCATATAGCCTCCTAAATGACAGGAGGGACAAACAGCCGAAACTGCTTGTCCCTCCCGGTGATGGAGCAAACGCCCCTCACCTGGTAGCCACTTAGGGGGTCTATCGTTAGTATGTTTTTCCAAAGAATTTGAAAAACTTTTTGCGAACGCCCGCGATGCTTTGGCAAACGGAAACTTTGGAGCAGCCGCACATCTCGGCAATCTCGGCATAGCTGAAATCATGCAGGGCATAGAGCAAAAACCGTTCCCGCTGGGTGTCGGTGCAGAGGGCCAGCACCGACAGAATTTCATCCAGCGTTTCCCGCTGGCAGATCAGTTCCTCCGGGGTGGCGCAATAGGGCAAGCGGCCCTCCGTAGCGATTATGTACTCGTCAAATTCGCGTCCGTCCCAATGCCGCCGCTGTTCGTGGGCAAGGTTCTCCGCCTTGTGGTCGGCCTGGGTGAGATATTCGTAGACCTCCACCGACACGGACACAGCCTGCCCATAGTAGTTGATGGTAATTTCCATCGTCCTTTCCTCCGTTCAGATTTTTGGGGTCTGAACGGAGGGGGCGGGGAGCGGCAGCGGGGCCGGTGTCGCTGGCCTGGAAATGCAAAAGCCCCCGGACGGCACAAGGCCATTCGGGGGCAAGTAACAACATTATGAGCC
>VSNB01000375.1 GCA_009774055.1 Clostridiales bacterium | reverse complement strand
CTAAAATATTGTTGGCCTGAGCGTGTTTGGTTTTTTTAAAACCCATTGGGGCCGCGTGGGGCCGCCGGGGGCCAGAAGCCCGGTACCGGCGTTACCACATTGATCTGCGCCAACATGACAGAAGGCGGGATCGACCGCGGAGCGGTGGATCAATTCAACCGGACCCATTCGGACGTGCAGATCGAAGTCCGGGATTACTTTGATGCGGACGGCAAGACCGGCTGGGAGCGGCTGCTGACGGAGATAGGCGCGGGAAATGTTCCGGATATTCTGGATATGCGGGGCATGCCGTATATGGCGCTGGCAGAGAAAGGGTATCTGGAGAATTTGTGGCCTTACATCGAGAACGACCCGGAACTGGGCCGGGAAGGTGTTCTGGAAGCCCCGCTGCGGGCCGCCGAGGTAAACGGTGGCCTTTATGTCATTTTTAACGAAGTGTACATCAATACCCTGGTGGGCGCGGAAAGTGTGGTGGGAAACCGGTACAGCTGGTCGTTGGAAGAACTGCTGGAGGCTTTTTCCGCCATGCCGGAAGACTCTACCATTTTCGAATATGTCTATAGCAGGAAGGATATATTCTACTATCTGATGCGCATGCGGCTGGAGAGCTATATTGACCGCAAAACCGGACAGTGCACCTTTGACGGGGCGGATTTTCGGTCTACCCTGGAATTCATCAATAGTTTCCCGGAAGAAAGCGCATGGACAGATCAAGATGCGGACGAAATCAACCGGGAGATCACAAAACGGATATTGAGCGGCCGTCAACTACTGCACTTTGAGGTTTTCGCGCGGCTGGTCGATATTCAATGGCTGGATACCTCGTTCGGGCTTGGCGGGCGTGCTGCGTTTATCGGCTTTCCAACGGAGGACGGTAGCGCAGGGAGCAGCTTCTATCTTCCCTATGGTACGCGTGAGCTTGCGATGTCCTCTGCGTGCAGGGAGAAGGAAGCGGCCTGGGAATTCCTCCGGCAGATTCTCCTGCCCCGATATACCGATTTGAGCGACAACATGCTTTACGAAAGGCATGTAAGCGCCCTCTCCATCAACCGGGAGGACTACGAGCGAATGATCCGGTTTGATATGACGCAGAAAAACGCGGTAAAGCAGGTCAGATTTCTTTATGGGAACGAACAGGCGCCTGTTTCCTGCCGGGCGGCAACCCAGGAAGAGCTTACGCGGTACGAGGATTTTATCAACAGCATAGATAAAATCGAGTTTTTTGATAATACGGTATACGACATCGTTGAGGAATCTGCCGGCCCCTACTTTGCCGGGGACAAAACCCTGGACGAAACCATCCAACTCATCCAGAACCGGGTAACACTGTATGTCAATGAAAACAGGTAACGCCAGCGGCACGGGGAAACTCCTTGCGCCGCTGTTTCTGGCGTGTATTCGCCGCCTGGTTTCCATCAACAACCCCCATTTTCAAAATTCCTTCTTGACATTTTCCTCCTGCTGGCATATGATAGGATCAAGTGAGAGGGAGTAATCAGCGCTTCGGCGCGGCGGCGGCCGTCATTACGGGTAAGACCCGGCCCCGCCTGAAATGATGAGACTTTCGCAGTGCGTTTTGTCGCGCTGTGGAAGTCTCATTTTTTATGCTCTCTCCGGAAAAAACGGGCCCCGAGCCCAAAAAGGAGGCATTCCCCATGGAGATATTCTCCGACCTTTTCTCCAACGTCCTGCACTTCACCTGGCAGCAGGGGCTGATGATCGCCATCGGCTGCCTGCTGGTCTACCTGGCGGTGAGGCGGGAGATGGAACCGTCCCTGCTGCTGCCCATGGGCTTCGGCGCGGTGCTGGTGAACCTGCCCATGGTCCACACCGAGGCCATCGAAACCCTCTTCAACACCGGCATCGCCAGCGAGCTGTTCCCCCTGCTGCTGTTCATTGGCATCGGGGCCATGATCGACTTCGGCCCCCTGCTCTCCAACCCGAAGATGTTCCTCTTCGGCGCGGCGGCGCAGTTCGGCATTTTCTTCACCCTGGTGGTGGCGGTGATGGCGGGCTTTGACTTGAAGGACGCGGCTTCGGCGGCTATCATCGCCGCCGCCGACGGGCCCACCAGCATCGATGTGGCAAACGTCGTCCAGAGCGTCTATCAGGGGGCCATCATGGTGGCGGCCTACTCCTA
>VSNB01000374.1 GCA_009774055.1 Clostridiales bacterium | reverse complement strand
GTCTTGCCTGTTGCCTGTTGTCAAGGACTTTTTAATACAGTTCACAGAATATTCAAAAAATCGACGCAGCAAAAGCCGGGGGCCAAATGGCTCCCGGCCTGCTCATATTGCGCTTACTCCTGCTCCATCATCTGACGGACTTCCTCGCGGAGCATACGCTTGATTTTGTCCTCCATCGTTTCAGTGCTGGTTTCGCTGAAATGCGCCCACACAAGGTAGGTGGTTTTGCCGATTTTCTTCACCATAGAGGGCGGAGTGTCCGGCTTGGGGCGGGGGAAGGTCATGCCTGCGGTAGCGTTGGGAAGTTTGTTTGCCATAGGCGGCTCCTTTCAGTCCATCAGATTTTTCAAACGTGTCAGCTTGTCCTGTGCGGTGGTCTTGCGGAAATTCTCGCCCGAAAAACGGATAGGGGCGCACATCTCCAGCAGACGGTCATAGATGCGGGCGTGGGCGGTGTCTTGGGGGTGCTGCAAGTCCTGGAGGGACAGGTTGGTGGTGACGATCAGCGGCCTGCGGCTGCGGTAGCGGCTGTCAATCACGTTGTAGACCTGCTCCAAACCGTACTCCGTCCCGCGCTCCATGCCAAAGTCGTCCAGTATAAGCAGTGGAGCGCGGCAGAGGCGGGCTATGTAGTCGTTGCGGCCCTCAAAGCTGGCGGTCAGGTCGTTCAAAATCAAGGCAAAGTTCGTCATGCGGACGGCCACTTCCTGCTCCATCAGGGCGTTGGCGATGCAACCGGCGAAGTAGCTTTTGCCAGTCCCCACGCCTCCCCAAAGCAGATAGCCGATGTTTTCCTCCTGCATGGTGTCCCAATGCTCAACATAGAACCGGGCGTGTTTCATCTGCGGGCATTTGTCGTTGTCGTTGGCAAACGTCCACTCCCGCATAGCTGGGTCGGTAAAGCCCCGGCGTTTCAAGTCGGCCACAGCCTGACAGTGACGGCGGGCCTCCTGTTCCGCTGCCTCCCGGTCAAGCCGCTCCTGCTCACAGCGGCAGGGGTGGGGCAGCAAACGGCCCTCCAGCGGCGGGGCCTCCATGCGAAACTGTTTCGGGGTATGGCACTTGCCGCAGTACAGAAGGCCGTCCTCGCCAGTGTAGTCCCCCGGCTCCAGCCGGGTCACGGTCATACGCTTGATGATGCCCTCAAAATCATTCATAGGCTCTCGCCCTCCTTGCATGAATAGTCAGATATGCCGCCTTTGCGCCTGTCCTCCTTGGCCCAGCGGCGGATGGTGGCGGCGTGGCTCTTGTAGGTCTTGCCAGTGGAGGCCATGTATTCAGACAATCTTTCGATGTACTCCTGCCAGACCGTGGGGAAGTCGGCCTGCAACTCGGCAACCTCCGCCTCGGTCAGAAAAACATTCTCATAGCGGCCTCGCGCTGGCGGGCGCTCACTCACTCCACTCAAGTTACTATTTCTCAAGTTATTATTACTCATGTTATTAGGGGACAGTTTTCTGTCCGTCATAGGGACAGCTTTTTGTCCATCAGTGGGACAAGTTTCTTTCCTTCTATGGGACAATTTTTTGTCCGTCAGTAGGACAATATCTTGTCCATCAGGTATCTTCACATAGATGCGATTAGGCTGGGAAAATCCTTGCCGCCTGCGCTCAATCAGCCCAACCGTTTCCAGTTCGGTCAATGCGTTCTTGACGGTCATAGGGCTGCGGTCAACCGCATTGGCGATTTTGCAGACGGGAAAGACGATGTAGATTTGCCCCTCATCATCCTGCCAGCCATTAGCGAGGGAGAGGTTCGCCCTGTCCAGCAGAACGGAATACAACAGCTTGGAAAGCTGCGTCAAATCAGCCTCCATCAGAAACCGGGGGTAGGGCAGATAGGGCGGTAATTTGGTGTCGGCGGTCATGTAATCAGCAATCGTGTCCACCTCCTGTTTGTGGGCCGTTAGAGGGCCGTTTTTGAGGTTCAGAATGGAAACATACAGCCCCCCTATCGAGGACGGGTTTGAAAGCCTTGATATAAGCGGCTTTTCAAGGGGTACTTTTTCTACGCACCAGCCCTCTTTTTTCTGGCCCAATCCCGCTTGCTCCGCTTGGCCCGTTTTGTGGCACAGTCGGGGCAGTACAGGGTGTTGTGCTTGGGCGGGGTGAAAATCCGCTTGCACTCCCGGCAGCGCCGCCG
>VSNB01000373.1 GCA_009774055.1 Clostridiales bacterium | reverse complement strand
TTTGGGGGGTGGGTGGGGCAGGGATGCCACCCAGACGGGAAAAGCCGCACAAACGGCCTCACAGGGCCAAACAGCGGGGAAACGAGCCGGGAGGCGCTCTCGCACCTCCCGCCGCCTTGTCACATTGCCATTTCCGGTCCATGTTCCTCCTCCATATTCTGTTCTGGCTCCCAGATGCTTTGCAGGACACAGCCGAGCCTTTCGCTGAGTTCCGCATTCTCTTTGCGTATCCATTGCTCCCGCGCAGTTTCCAGCGGACTGTCAAGCGACAACAGCCGTTCCAGCAGATTCGCCGGGTAGTCCCCAGCATTGTAGACCAGTTCCTCATAGCAGGTGCGGGTGGCGTGGATCTCATGAGCCATAGCGTACACACTGCTGCTGGGGAGCTGCAGCACCTTCTGGTGATATGCCGTCCATGCCGCCTCTACCTTTTGGGCGAGGCACGCATGGATTTCTGGACGGGTCACAGGCTCACCTCCATTGCGGCGGACTGGCTTTGCCGCTGCTCCAGCGCTGTGCTGACCTCCGCCAGCTCAGACCGCAGGTCACCGGCAGTCAGACGCTGTCCGTCCGGCAGAGATGCCCCCAGCAGGATATCCGACAGTCCGCCCACGTCAGCGAGGATGACGGCCAGCTCCCGCAGAGCGTTCCGCTCCTGTTGATCCGGCAGGCGGACAGCCGCACGGAAGAATTCCCAGACCGCCTCCATCTGCACTGCGGCATCCGGTACGGCGTTCAGCCGGTCCGGGTCCAGCAGATGGACGGTGTCCTGACCTGTGCGCTCAAACTCCCGTGCGCTTTCCAGCTCGCTGTCGATCCACGCCAGATGGATGCTGATGTCCACAGCCCCTGCGGCGGCAGCGAACGTCTCCAGGCCGGCGCGCATTGTCTCTGCGGACGGGATGCTGTCCGCTCCCACGCCATAGAGCATTGATGCTGTCTCATGGGCGATCAGGCCGCACAGGTCAACAGGGGTAAATGGTGTTCGTTCCTTTGATCTCATTTTGATTTCCTCCCGATTTTGCAGTATGCATTGCCTCCGCCAACACAATGGCACAGTTTTCGTTGGGAAGCTATTGAGCAACACCAACGAAATTTCAGCCGCCGCCCTGAGCGGCAGCAACAACTCACATCACCGGTCCGGCAGGCGGAGCCATATCCTCCGCCATGCACTGGGCGCTATATTCCTTCAGCGACTGCCCGGTCTGCTGCTGGCAGTAAGCATCCATCTTTTGCAGAAGGGCGGATTTCTCTACGGCATTGAGGCGGTGTTCCAGGGATTCCTCCCGACCGTCCGCCTGGTGCAGGTCGACCTCCAGCATATCGCAGACCTGTCCGGCGGCCATGTCGTAGCTGGCATAGATATTCAGCCAGTCATCCCCCTTCGCAGTGTGCGTACCGAATACCCTGTCCATATCAAAGCTGTTTTCCAGATAGAAGTTCAGCCGTCCGTCATCCGCCGTGATCTCATCCGCGAAAGAAAAATTCTTTGCGGAGAGATGGCCTGCCGAGGTGGTCTCCTTGCCTGCCAGCTTCTCCGTGAACCGAGCGTTCCGCACGTTCCAGCTATAACTGCCGCAGCGATCCGCATGCCAGACTGCTGTGGACACATCCTTCAGCCTGTAGGACACCCAGCCAATGCCGGGGCGGACAGCGGAGAGTTCCAGCCTGTCGAGATCCACATCGTATGCATCTGTGACCTTGCCGCCCTCCTCCATACAGGAGGACAACATCCATTCAAATTCCTCCGCAGAGATTTCTTCCCGGCCACGGAGGCTCTCTGCAAGGGAGCGCGGTTCACCCTGCTGCCTCAAACGGAGCCGGATATATCCGGCAATCTCCAGCATCCAAACAGAGCGGTCCATCTGGAAGTATTGTGTGACGCCGTTCTCCATTATACGGAAGGCGGAATAGCGTCTGCTTGCCCGGATCTCCTGCTCCCGCTGCTGATCTTCCTCCCAGATCTCTCTGCTGATCTTTTCCCGCGTATGATCGGGGAGCTGGCTGATCAACTCGTCCAGATAGTTGTTCAGCTTGTCCTCCACCGTTTCATTTTTCAGATGTAGAGACAGGGCCTGATACCACCGTTCATCTACCCAGAGAGCGATTTCTCTACTGCTCATGCTGCGCCTCCGCCGGCCTGGGTACGGG
>VSNB01000372.1 GCA_009774055.1 Clostridiales bacterium | reverse complement strand
TTTCTGCTCCCCCCCCCCCCCCTCCCTCCCCCCCACAAAACTACCGCCTCGACAGAAGAGTATAAGAGACAGCGTAGCTGAGATTGATGACACAGGGCATTCCCCGCTCCTCCGCCTGGTCCAGCAGATATTTCACCGCCCGCATGATGTCCGTGGTCCGGGCGCTGGACAGCTTCACCGCTGCGATGGAGGCCCCCGGGGCCGCGCCGCTGCGCCCGGCGGCGATGGCGGCTACGGCGGTGCCGTGGCCGGACTGTCCGGCGGGGGAGACAAGCCCGGCGGCAATTTCCTCCCCAGTGTAGGCCGCTCCGTGGAGGAAGCCCGGCGGCGGCGTCCCCTCCGCCGTCATGTCCCACAGGGCCACGACCCGGGTATTTCCGTCCTCCCCCAGAAATTCCGGGTGGTTCAGGTCCAGCCCCGAGTCCACGAAGCCGATGAGCACCCCCTGTCCCGTAAGGCCCAGCCCGTTCTTCCGCTGGACCGGCGGGATGCAGGCCGCCTCCAAGCTCCGGTCTGCCATCAGGCAGCTCAGGTGGCGGGCGGGCTCGTAGCTGCTGACCTGCTGGTACTCCAGCAGCCGTCCGGCGGCCCGGGCTTCCAGCTCCATGATGGCGAATTGGGCGTCCAGCAGCTCCGTGGGATAGCCCAGGGAGAGGATATCCCCTGTGTATTTGATGATGTACTCCATACAGTCCTCCCGTTCTGCGGTGGCCTGCGGCTGCCGCCCGCATAGAATAGTATACGGAAAGGAGGACTGCCATTATGAATCCAGCTTACCTGGACACAGGCAATCTGCAAATTTTTGTGACGGCGGGGGAGACGCCGGAGCCCATCCCCGGCGCCCTGGTGCGCATCACCGACCCGGAAAACGGACAAATTCTGGAGGAGGCCGCCACCGACGCCTCCGGCCAGACCCCCTTCATCGAGCTGCCCGCGCCGCCCATGGAGCTGTCGGTAGCCGAGGGGGAGGCAGGGCAGCAGCGCCCCTACGCTGTCTATAACATTACCATCACCGCCGAGGGGAGGGAGACGCTCCACATCGGCGGCGTGGAGGTGCTGCCCACCGGACGGTCCATCCAGCGGGCGGCCCTGTCCCCGGCCCGGACCGGGGGGTTCAACGTGCGCAACCTGCTGCTGGCCCCCCACGCCCTTTGGGGACCGCCCTCTACCCGGCAGTCGGAGGAGGAGGTCAAGCCCCTGCCGGATCAGTCGGGCCTGGTGGTGCTGCCGGAGCCGGTGATTCCGGAGTACATTGTGGTACATGGCGGACGGCCCGATGATCCCTCCGCCCCCAACTACTGGGTCCGGTTCAAGGACTACATCAAAAATGTGGCCTGCAGCGAGATCTACTCCACCTGGAAGACTGAGGCCATCAAGGCCAACGTCCTGGCCATCATTTCCTTCACCCTCAACCGGGTGTATACCGAGTGGTACCGGGGGAAGGGGTACGACTTCACCATCACCAGCTCCACCGCCTTCGACCAGTCCTTCTCTTACGGACGGACCATCTTCGAGGAGATCGGCGTGGTGGTGGACGATCTTTTCACCACCTACGTCACCCGGGAGGGCATCTCCCAGCCGCTGTTCACCCAGTACTGCGACGGACGGCGGGTCCAGTGCGGCGGCCTGAGCCAGTGGGGCTCCCAGGCGCTGGGGGAGCAGGGCTGGGATGCGGTAAGCATCCTGCGCAAATACTACGGCTCGGACATCTACCTGAAAAGCGCGGAGAAGGTGGAGGGCGTGCCCCTGTCCTACGGCGGGCAGGTTCTCTCTCTGGGCAGCGAGGGGGAGGATGTGCGGACCATACAGACCCAGCTCAACCGCATCTCCGACAACTACCCCGCCATCCCCAAGATTCCGGCAGACGGGGTCTACGGCCCCGCCACACAGACGGCGGTGACGGAATTTCAGAAGATATTCCATCTGCCACAGACCGGCAGCGTGGATTTCGCAGCCTGGTACGAAATCTCCAACGTGTTTGTGGCGGTAGCGGGCCTGGCTTAAGAACCTGTATTCATAGGCGAGGAATGCTGAATGAGCAAGGGATTTTACCGCCCTGCAAGGCAAAAAATCGCAGGAATACTGCCCTATTTCAAGATTTTTTAACGCGGCAGGGTGGTAAAAGACCCGGCCAGACGGCGTTCAACGCCTGTGAATACAGGTTC
>VSNB01000371.1 GCA_009774055.1 Clostridiales bacterium | reverse complement strand
GTATAAGAGCGGGGCAGATCATTCGGCATCTGTTCTTCCCAGATAACCGCGCCATCGTCGCTCAACAGCATGGCCCAGGCGTGGTTTTTGGACAGTATGCGGGACAAATCCGGTTCCGCCTCAATCACACCACTCACCTCTGACACCATAGCGGAGAGAGCAGATACCGACAAGTCGGGGGCAGAAGTACGGCAGTCAGCAATCACCCGGATTGCGACCGCAAGCGCAAGGTTCATCAACAGGAACAGCGCCAGAGCTGCGATTGTAGAAAGGAAATATTTCCGGAAAAACCTTTGTATCGGATTCAAAATGATCACCCCTTTACCACGAGTTTGTAGCCCAGGCCCTTGATGGTCAGGAGAGAGACTGGCACTGATGGAGTATCTTCGATCTTCTCCCGCAAGTGACGGATATGGGACATGAGCGTATTTTCATATCCTGTCCAGATTTCTCCGCAGACGGCCTGACATAGAGCGCCAATGGTGACGACACGCCCGGCATTCTCCGCCAGCTTCAGAAAAATTGCGTACTCCTTTCCGGTCAGAGAGAAAACCGTTTCGCCCCGGCGGACCTCCGCACGGTCTAAATCCACTGTGGATGCAGCAAGAATTACCGTCCGATTGCCGTCGGGATATGCCCGTTTCAAAATTGCGTTGACCCGCAGAAGAAGCTCCTTGGGCAGAAAAGGCTTGACCAGATAATCGTCTGCCCCCAGTTCCAGTCCTCGGCACCTGTCCTCGGCTTCTCCTTTAGCGGTCAGCATCAGGACGGGAATCCCGCTGATCTGACGGATTTCCCGCAGCAACTCAAACCCGTCCATGTCCGGCATCATCACATCCAGAATTGCCATTGCAGGCTTTTTCTTAAAAAATTCATCCAAAGCCGCTTCCCCGGAGGAAGCGGTTATGATCTGTGTAAATCCCGCCCGCTCAAAAATCGATCGGACCATAGCCAGCAGATCAAGCTCATCGTCCACAACAAGAATCGGTTTGTCTTTCACGCAGCACACCTCCCAACAGTTCCGACTGGGTGTATTATACCTCTTTTTTCATATCCTGCATAGGACAGCGTTCCAATCTCAAGGTAAATTCAAGTTTGCCGCAAGGTTCTCTCAAGGAGAAGGTGCTATGATAATGTCACAAACGACAAGGAGGTATTGCCAATGAATGACTGTATTATTGAGACGGCTGGACTGACAAAACTCTATGGAAGCCAGAAAAGCGTTTCCGACTTGAACATTCACGTCCGGCGGGGGCGGATTTACGGCCTGCTGGGCCGCAACGGAGCTGGGAAAACCACCACCATGAAAATGCTCCTGGGCCTGACGGCCCCCAGTTCCGGCGAACTGCACATTTTCGGTGAGGACATCCGCACCGCAGCCAGGGAAATTCTGCCCCGTGTGGGCAGCCTGATCGAGTCGCCGGGATTTTATCCAAACCTGACCGGAACGGAAAACCTGAAAATCTTTGCGGTGCTTCGGGATGTGAAACAGAATAACGCAATCCAAAACGCCTTGGAGCTGGTTGGTCTGCCCTATCGGGACAAAAAGCTCTATGCCCAGTATTCTCTTGGTATGAAACAGCGGCTTGCCATTGCCCTGGCCATCATGCACAACCCGGAGCTGTTAATTTTGGATGAACCCATCAATGGTCTGGACCCCATTGGCATTGCGGAGGTACGTTCCTTTATCCGGGAGCTGTGCGACGCCCAGGGCAAGACTATCCTGATCTCCAGCCATATCCTCTCCGAGATTGCGCTGCTGGCGGATGATATCGGGATTATTGACAAGGGGAAACTGCTGGAGGAAGAAAGCCTTGCAGAGCTGGAGAGCAGGAACGGCAAATACATCCGATTTATCCTTTCTGATGCGAATAGGGCATCCAGTTTGCTGGCCCGTCAGTTCAAGGCGCAGGACTATCAGATTGAAGATAAACACACGCTGTTCCTGATGGACACCTCCCTCCCCATGCCGGAGATGATCCGCTGTTTCGTGGAACATGATATTACTGTTTCCGAGGCCCATCTGTGCGAGGACACTCTGGAGGACTACTTCAAGAAGGTGACAGGAGGTGTTGGGATTGCTTAAACTGATCCAGTGTGAGTTTTGGAAACTGAAGCGGAAGCGGTTTGTGCTTCTGGTGGTGCTGGCAGCGTTTCTGTTTCCCCTTCC
>VSNB01000370.1 GCA_009774055.1 Clostridiales bacterium | reverse complement strand
CAGTCGTTGGGTACAGGCGGGGACAGCTCCGTGAACAGGTGGGCGTACAGGTTGAACCGGCCCTGGATATACCGCTGGGCGGCCTCCACACTGTCATACGGCTTTTTCTCCTGCCGGACGATATAGCGGCTGTCTCCCCATGAGTTGGCGTACCGGGGATTTCCCGGCTGCTGGGGTGTGTTATACACAATTCCCCAGGTGACGCGAACGGCCTTGGACTGCGGTACAGGTACAAACACATAGCGCATTTGATATACCCGGTTGCTGATCTCCCAGGCCCCGCCCTGTATCTGCTTCCACTCGTTGGAGGTATGGGACACCTCCGGGGTACGCACATATTCCAGCACCTTTTCCAGCAGCAGGGTTTGGGCGGCCTGGGCCTCCCACTCGTCCGTTGCTGCTTTCAGTTTTTCAAAAATGGCTTTCTCTGCCGCTTTACTGCCTTCGAGCTTTTCTTGCAGCTCTGCCGCAGGCAGTTCCACCAGCGGGGCCATATGTGGGCTTGCGGTATAGTCCGAATAATTGAGAGAGTGTACGATTTTGAGCGTTGCGCCTGTTGTCAGGCTGTCTCCCCAGGCATTGACGGAGAAAAACGGTTTTATGTCCGGCATGGCGTCCTCCTATCTGCCCTCCCGCTGGGGCGGTTTTTTTGTGGTGGTTTTTGTGCGCCGTCCTTTTTGGCAGCGGTGCTCCTCCGCCAGCACTTGAGCCAGGTCCGCTTCATTCTCAGGGCAATAGCGAAGATATTGCAGCATACCGTATTCATTGAAAAGCCACTCGCGCTCTTTCTTATACCGTTCCGGCGCAATTTCCCTGACTTGACCGGAACAAAAAAACAGCTCCAGCCTGACAGTGGGGAGAGCGCGGGCCTCCACCCGCTTGACCTGTTGGGCATAGTTCAGCTTGCGCACTGTACCCAGCGGCCGCTCCCGGCTCCCGCCGGTCACGGCTACACGGTACGCCCTGATCCCCTTCGGCTCTCCCGCATAGTGCGTCCAGATGGTATATCCGTTGCTTCCACGGAGAAAAGCGTCCCGCTCTGTAACCAGCCATGTACCGGCGGGCCGGGACATCCAGTAAAAGGTGCGGCGCTCTGGATCAGATTCCAGCGCGGCGTCCCGCAATCGGGCAATATCGTACTGAAAATCGCTCTGATAGCTGCGGGTGTTTTCCAGCATCACCTGTTCCAGAAACGCCAGAATATCAATACTTTCCTCCATGGCCCACCTATCTTTCCGGGGCGGGCCGGGACTTGACACGAGTGGGAGCCCTTGACCGCTCCTTCTTGATCTGGTGCAGCTTCACCTTCACCGACTGCCGGGGCCTGTCACCGCTGCGGACAGGTGCGGCGGAAACGGGGGCGGCGCGCTCCTGAGACGGGGCGATGGTCTTGCTGGTGTTGGCGGCCTTCCGCAAATCCGTGACTGCCGCTTTCGCATATTCCAGAAATTTTTCTTTTTCCTTCTGGGGCATAGCCGCCGCCTGGGTCTGGAACTGCTGCTCCAGTTTCGTGATGGTGTGGTGCTGCTGGAAAAAGGTCAATACCCGGCCCGCCAGCTTCTCCAGGTCGTCATGGAGCTGGGGGCCAAACTGTTCATGGAGTAATTCACGCAGACCGGCGGGGGCGTCCGCGAAAAGCCGGGTCGCTTCCTCTGGGTGCTTCAAGTTGGTTTCCACATGGTACGCCATCTGTTCCAGCAGGGAGCGGCAGCCCGGTCCGGTGCGGAGGGGGAGCCAGTAGCGGTCCACCTCGCCGTCCAGCATATAGTCGATAGCCACCCTGACCGGGCGCTCCGGCTCGTCAGAGTCCCAATAGTCCCGGTTCAACTCCCCAATTCGCGTCTCCGCCTCGGATAACGTCATGCGTGCGCCAACAGGAAGATGTTCGTCGGCGCTCTCCATGACGGTGACAATGGGCTGCTGCTCCGGGGACAGGTCGGGCAGAAGGGCCTCATTGGTGGACTTGAACAGGGAGACGAACGCACCGGAAATATCGCGGGTGAAGTTGCGCCAGCGGTTGGCCGCGCCCCGGACCGTACACAGGCCGTCTTTGAAAATGCCGGTGACAATATTGGCGCTCTCACCCAGCAGGTCTTTCACATCCCGGCGCAGATTTCCGGCAATCTCCTTCATTCGATTGTTTGTATCTATGGGGAACACTCCTTTCAAAAAAGTGGTGGGGCGGCTCTGCCGCCCCTATAAAA
>VSNB01000037.1 GCA_009774055.1 Clostridiales bacterium | reverse complement strand
AGCCACTAGATTAGATACCCGTAGGATCGGACATTCAGAGGCTTCGCCTTCCCAACAAACCCGCCGCACAGTCCTTTATCCCCCGTATAGGGAGTCTTGAACCGTAGGTTCAAGCGCGTTTTTGCCTACTTTTGGCGCGGGCCAAAAGTAGGCGCAGAGTCCGGGGCCGCGCAGGTCCCGGGCCGATTCGAGAAGAATCTTCCGTTCGCCGCCGAAGGCGGCGAAGTTAAGGCTCCATCTTATATCCCAGCCCCCAGACCACCTTCAAATACCTCGGATTGGATGGATCAATCTCCAGCTTCTCCCGCAGGTGCCGGATATGGACCGCTACCGCTCCCTCGGACCCGAAGGCCGTCTCATTCCACACCTGCTCATAGATTTGAGATGAAGAATACACCCTCCCCGGGTGCCGCATGAGAAGAAGCAGAATATTGTATTCAATGGGCGTGAGGCTCACATTCTCGCCGTCTACCGTCACCGCCTTGGTTTCATCGTCCAGAGCAATGGAGCCGATAACCAGCTTGCTGGGCTTCTGCTCCATGCCCCCCAGGGTGGTATACCGCCGCAGCTGGCTGCGGACCCGGGCCAGGACCTCGATGGGATTGAATGGCTTGGTAATGTAATCGTCCGCGCCTACGTTCAGCCCCAGGACTTTATCCGTATCCTCGCTCTTCGCCGTGAGCAGGATGATCGGAATGTTGTACTCCTCCCGGAGCTTCGCCGTGGCGGAAATGCCATCCATCTCCGGCATCATGATATCCATGAGGATCAGGTGGATCTCGTTTTTTCGGACGACCTCCATCGCCTCCCGGCCGGTATACGCCTCAAAAAGGGTATACCCCTCCGTACTGAGATATATCTTCAGAGCGGCGACGATATCACGCTCGTCATCGCAGATCAAAATATTTGCCATAAAGGTTTCCTCCCGCCTGTTGTTTTCATTTTAGCATAGTTCGCCCCGAAAAGGAAGGTACGGTTCCTTAAGCCCAGATTAAGATTTGTTATAGATTTTTCCCCTCCGCCGGTATGGACGGCGCTATTGTACCACATTTCCGCCGAATGGCAAAGCGAATTTTTTACGGGACAGGGCCGCAAAATCTGTCGTTGAAGATTTCTCTATTCTGGGCTATACTAAGGAGTAACTGATGGAAAGGGGACGCCGCCATGTCCGGACGCAAAAGAGGAAAAAATCTGACCACATCCCTGCTGAAACGGCGGGGCTGGACCCCGGAGCTCATCGAGGAGCTGCTCTCAAAGCCCCGCTACATCCCACACGACGGGCACATGCTCCCCGTCTGGTCCCGAAAGGAGGTCCAGGAGGCGGAAGCCTCTCCCCTGTTCGCCGCCGGGAAGGCGGAGGCCCGGCCGGCGGGCGGCGAGCCCAACGAATCCCCCGCCGGCGCGAAGCGCGCCCGCTCCCTCCTGGAGCAGGCGTGGAAATCCGAGGCGCGGGAGGAGTCCGTCCCGGGGCTCCTGGCGGAGCATTACCACAGGGCGATCCTCAGCCGCCTCCCCGCCCTGGCGAAAAAAAGCCGGAATGTGCGCGCCAGCCAGGCCTCCGCCTGGCTGGGGGAGTTTCTGGCACTGGAGGAGCGGTGCGACAGCAGCCGCCTGCCGGAAATTATGAGGAACTTCCTCCGGGCGGGGGCGTGGCTTGGGAACCGTCCCGGACATCCCGTAACGGAGGAGGTCCGCGCCCGCTATCCCCGGGCGCTGCTGTCCGCCGCGCGGCAGGCGGCGGCGGACTTTGCCGCGGCCCAGCCGGAGGCCGACCTGGAGGGACTTCTGCGGGCGAAGGGGTTCCCGGTGCGGCAGCTGCTGAGCGAGGGGCTGGGGGCAGTGTGGTCGGTGTGGTACGTGCCTCAGGCCATACGCACCAGCCTGTCGGTGCTCATCGCGCTGAACCCCAAGGACGAGTATCCGGAGGCCCGGGCCATGCACCGCCGCTTCATCCTCCATCTGGGCGGCACCAACACCGGAAAGACCTACGCCGGCTTCCAGCGGCTGAAGCAGGCGAAGACCGGCGTATACCTGGCGCCCCTGCGCCTGCTGGCCCTGGAGGCTCAGGAGGCGATGCTGGACGCCGGTGTGAACTGCAGCCTGTCCACCGGCGAGGAGGAAGACGCCCGGGAGGAGGACACCCACATGGCCGCCACGGCGGAAAAGCTGGATCTGAAGCGGTACTGGAACGTGGCGGTGATCGATGAATGCCAGATGATCGCCGACAGGCAGAGGGGCTATGCCTGGACCCGGGCTATCCTGGGCGTGCTGGCCCCGGAAATCCACCTGTGCGCCGCGCCGGAGGCGGAGAGGCTGCTCATCCGCCTGATCGAGAGCTGCGGCGACGACTACGAGGTGGAGGTCCACAAGCGGACCACGCCCCTCATCTGCATGTCCCGCACCGTGGACCCCCAGCGGGTCCAGCCGGGAGACGCCCTCATCACCTTCTCCAAGGTAGGGGTGCTCAGCGTGGCGGAGGACCTGCGGCAGAACGGGAAGGAGCCGGCCATCATCTACGGGGCCCTGCCCTACGCCACCCGGCGCAAGCAGATGGAAGGCTTTCTGGCGGGGGAGATGGAGTACATCGTCTCCACCGACGCCATCGGCATGGGTCTGAACCTGCCCATCCGTCGGATCATTTTCATGGAGACGGAGAAATTCGATGGCGTGGAGCGGCGGGAGCTGAAGCCGGAGGAGATCCGTCAGATCGCTGGCCGGGCGGGCCGGTTCGGGATGTACAACAAGGGCTACGTGGGTGCCGTCCAGAATCTGGAAACCATCCGGGCAGGTCTGGAGGCGGTGACGGCGCCGCTGGATTACGCCGTGGCGGGGTTCTCCGACCTGGTGCTCCAGGCGGATTTCGATCTGCTGGAGGTCCTGACAGAGTGGAATAAGATGCCCACGGTGGAGCCCTACCACAAGCTGGACATCTCCCGGTATATCGCCATTATCTCCAAGATACGGGAAAACGGCTTCCTCCTGACCAAGGAGCAGGAGCTGCGGGCGGCCAATATTCCCTTTGACGAGACGGAGGACGCCCTGCGGGAACTGTTTTTCCAATTCCTCCACCGCTGGCAGCAGGGGGAGGCAATTGAGCAGCCCGGCCTCCCGGAGGGAGAACCCACGCTGCCGGAGCTGGAGCAGTACTACCGGAAGCTGGATCTGTACTTTTCCTTCGCCAAAGCCTTCGACTGCCCGGTGAATGAGGACAGGCTTTACGACAGCCGGGAGCGTGTCGCGGACGAAATCAACGAGATCCTGCTCCACCGCCTGCGGAACAATATCCGTTTCTGCAGCCGCTGCGGGAAGGCGCTACCCCTGTACCACCGGGGGCGGCTGTGCGACGCCTGTTACCGGAGGGACCGCCATCCCTCCGTGTACCGGCGGGATAAGCGATGAGGGCAGCGGACAAGGGGTCCTGCAGGTCTGCCGGCAAACCATACGGACAAAGCGGCTCCATAAGGACGCAGGGCCTGCATCCTTATGAAGCCGCTTATTCTATCGCTGTTCAATCCTGCCTGCGGCGCATTATTGCCGCTCCAATAAATCCATGAATTTTTGCCGCTCCGCCTCTGGAACCTCCAGGACGGACATGGCCTGCTCGGCAGATAGGCCCATATTTTTTACAAGGTTATTATTTCCGAGCTTAAAGCTCGGAAATAATACATTTGATGCAAGCCGTTTTGCTTGCCGCTGTAAACAGCGGCAACCGCAAAACATGGCAAATATTACTTCCGACCTTTCGGTTCGGAAGTAATATTGATGGAGGTCAAAATTCCATCCGGCATCCCTTTAACCGGCGCTTTTTTCCAAAACCATTTCCAGCTCCGTAACCGTCTCACCGGCTATCCGCTCTTCAATGGTATGTCCGGTAAACCGGAATCCCATGTGTTCATAAAACCCGATTGCCTTCTGATTTCCCTCCAGGACGAACAGCGCAACCCTGGGCCGGGGGAGCCAGGCCAGACAGCTCTCCATCAGCTGCCTCCCCAGCCCGTTCCCCTGAAATTCCTCCAGCACGTACAGCGCGACGATCTCCCCCGCCTCCGGCACGGAGACGAAGTCCCGGGCGAAGTACGACAGCGTGCCGAAGCCCACCACCCGGTCGCCGTTCTCCCGGTCCAGGGCCACAAAGGTATCCCGGGAACTGCTCCACCTCAACGCTTCCCGGCAGCGCTCCAGGGTATGCGCCGCCAGAACAGCCTCCGGCATCAGGCCGGCGTAAGCTTCCCTCCACGCGGCGAAGTGGACAAGGGCCCGTCCCTCCCGGTCCGCCGGGGACATCATGGCGTGGACCTGGAATCGGGGCTCTTTCTCCTGCCGCAGGACGGTCCAGACATCCTGGATGGCAAATTCCCGCTCCGCCTCTGCCCGGGAGGAAAAGACCTGCGGAAGCGGGCCGGGGTCCGCGGCATCCTCCGGCGGGGGAATGGGGACGCCCAGCTTCTCCGCCAGCCCTTTCCGCCCGCCCGGGTCCTCCGGCAGCGCGGGCCACGGCCCGCCGGGCAGACGCTTCCGCCGCCAGTCCGGATCGGCGACCATGCTGTTGAACAGCTCGCTGCGGTTCGCCGCCGCCAGGTGAACCGTTAAATCCCGGCCGATATGGCAGACGGCTCCCTCCCGCAGATGATTGGACATGGCGAACCACCCGCCCTGTCCGTCCGAGGCAAACACCTCCAGACAGGGTACGCCGTACAGCGGAACCTCCGGCATTCGTCCTCTCGGTAAGAAATGGACGCCGCACAGCCGGGAAACCTCCTCCAGAAAGGAGCCGTCCTCCTCTGTCAGAAACTCCAGGCCGGTATAGACCACCTTGGGTTCCCTCTCGAAAATGATCCCGGTGGCGCCATCCATGGTGGTACTGTCAATGTAAATCGTTTTCGCCATAAAAAACTCCCCCTGCGCTTTTCATCCATTCTAGCACAGGGGGAGCGGTAAATCAATCTTCTAACGTTTTATGGAAGCAGATGATCCGGTTTGCCTCCGCAAAGCCCATTCTCAAATGAAATGCCAGGCTGCAAATTCCCCCTCCAGCTCCTCCGCCGAGCAGCTGAACAGCTGGACGGCCAGACCGGCGGCGGCGGGAATATCCTGCTTTTTCGCCTGACAGATCATAAGTTATCCTCCGTATTTCAGTTTCTCGGAAGGAGTCCGTACTCCCGCAGCACGCCCTCCAGCTTTTCCCGATTCTCCGGTTCCATTTCGCACATGGGCGAGCGGAAAACCTCCTGACAGCGTCCCATCATGGTCAGCGCGGTTTTCACAGGAATAGGGTTGACCTCCCAGAACAGGGCCTCGCAGAGCTTTCGCAAGCTCAACTGCATCTTCCCCGCGTTTACAAAATCCCCGCTCAGGCAGGCGGACGCCAGCTCGTGCATTTCTCGGGGCATCACATTGGCCGCCACGGAGATAACCCCTTTGCCGCCGAAAAGCATCATGGGCGCGGTTTCGTCGTCGTTGCCGGACCAGATGGAAAAGTCCTCCGGGCATAGCTCCCGGGTTTTCTGGACCAGAGCCAGGTCGCCGCCAGCCTCCTTTACACCCACAATATTGGGATGCTCCGCCAGGGCGGCGTAGACTTCGGCGGTGCATTTCACCCCCGTTCGGGAGGGCACGTTGTAGAGGATCACGGGCTTCTCCGCCGCGTCGGCAATGGCGGTATAATGGCGGACGAGGCCCTTGGGGGTGGCTTTATTATAGAAGGGCGTCACCACCAGCAGGGCGTCCGCCCCTGCCAGAACGGCGTCCCGGGAGAGGGCGATGGCGCTCTCGGTGTTGTTGGAGCCGGAGCCGGCGATAACGGGGATTCTGCCGTCCACATGGCGGACCACGGCCTCGATGGTCCGCAGACGCTCCTCATAGCTCATGGCGGCGGCCTCTCCGGTGGTGCCGCAGACCACCAGGGCATCCGTACCGTTTTCCAGCTGGAAGTCCAGCAGCCCAGCCAGGGCGGGATAGTCCACGGCGTGGTCGGCGGCAAACGGTGTAATAAGGGCCGTACAGGACCCGGTAAAAACAGGCTGTTTCATGGTATGACCTCCTGATGCACTGCTGTTCCCTGCTATGTATTGCTATTGTATAGAAACAGCTTATGCAGTATAATCCGGAATGGTGCTGAAAACCATGCAAAACCTGTCCTCTTTCCAGCCTGCCTCAATAAACGCCCACAAAGGCGATATGGGGCGTTCCCCTGCTGTCTCGTATCCGGACCGTGATCTGATCCGCAAGGCAGCGCTGCAGGGGGATAATTTTCTTGTATCCGATTACTGTCCCTTCATAAAGCGTCTTTCCCTCGCCGTCCAGGATGGAAAACGATTCCACCCGCTGGCTCCTGGCAATATCCTCCATCAGAACGATCCTGAAAACTTCCACCGGCGTCTCCCAGCGCACCGTTATCCTATTCTCCTCCCGCGCAATCTGTGCGTTTTCCGCCAGATTATGGCGGTAGGTTTCCCGCAGGTACGCCCCCAGCTCCCGCAGGCGCGCCGCGTCGGTCTCGTGAATCAGTCCCTCCGGCGCAGGCGGGACATTCAGCAGGAACGCCGCATTCCCGCCCACAGAGGATTCATAAATACGGACCAGCTCCTCCAGGGACTTCACCATGCCGTCCTCCTCCGGATGGTAGAACCAGCCGGGGCGGATGGAGGTGTTTACCTCCGCCGGGTACCAGACCAGGCTTTCCTCGTCCCTGACCGCCTCCCGGCTCCCCAGGTCCTCATCGCCGGCGGAGACAGGCCGCTGCCGGAAGGCCGCGCCATCCTCCGACTGGGACTTTTCCTTTATCTTTTCTGTATTCCGGGTCCGCTCCGGCACCACGCTCCACTCCGACGGCCTGGTATGACCCGCCTCGTTGCCACACCAGCGGACGTCCGGCCCGCAGACGCTGATGCATGCCTCCGGCTGCAGCTCCCGGATTACGGCGTAATACCGCTCCCAGTCATAGACCTGCCGCTTCCCGCTGGGACCCTCGCCGCAGGCTCCGTCCAGCCAGACGGAAAAGACAGGGCCGTACCCGGTGAGCAGCTCCCGCAGCTGATGGACAAAATAGTCGTCATAGGGTCTGCCCGTCCCGTAGAGGGGATGATGCCGGTCCCAGGGAGAGAGATAGACGCCGAATTTCAGCCCCCGCCGGCGGCAGGCGTCGGAGAATTCCCGGACAACGTCGCCCGCTCCGTTTTTGTAAGGGCTCCGGGCCACGGTGTGGTCCCCATACCGGCTGGGCCACAGGCAGAAGCCGTCGTGGTGCTTGCAGGTGAGGATGGCCCCCTTCATGCCGGCGGACTGGATGCAGTCTGCCCACTGGTCCGCGTTCAGCCGGGAGGGATCGAAGAGGACCGGGGACTCCGTGCCGTCGCCCCACTCCCGGTTGGTGAAGGTATTGATGGAAAAGTGGACGAAGGCATAGAATTCCGTCCGCTGCCAAGCCAGCTGCCGGGGGCTGGGCGTCACGCGGAGGGACCGGGCGTCAAACTGCCGTTCTTCCAGGGTTTTCATGGCACTCGTACTCCTTATAAGAACAGATAAAGGGGAAAGTACCGCAATGAGGTACTTTCCCCCGAATCAATGAGTAAGACTGTAAGCCGGGTTCTGTATTTGACAGTCATCTATCTAGGCGGCCTGTTGCCAGACCGCTCCAGCCACCTCCTCGAGAACAACCGGGCCAGTCTGATCGCGGGCGGCCGCTCAACGCGGCTGCCGCATGATCTGCGTTCTCTCCACGGTGTTGCTCCGGATAGAGTTTACAGCATCGGACAGTCTCCAGCCGATGGGTGAGCTCTTACCTCGCCTTTCCACCCTTACGGATCATACACAATCCGCGGTTTATTTCTGTTGCACTTTTCCTGAAGTCGCCTTCGGCGGGCGTTACCCGTTATCCTTGCCCTGCGGAGCCCGGACTTTCCTCATGACGGGGCTTTCGCCGCCGTCACGCGACTGTCTGTCTTACTCATTTTTATTTTACAGGAGAAAATAGAGCTTGTCAACGAGAGAAATCGCCGGAAGATCAACTTGCCCGCGCCGGAACGCTGTATAATTCCCCGGTTTTTGGCGCAGAATAAGGGGAACCGTCCGATTTGGGCGAAGAAAGGAACAGCTATCATGAAAACCTACGAAGTTATCAAGGAAGAATATGTCCCCTGCACCGGGGACCTGCTGCCGGACCGCCGGGAGATCCTGGAGCTGCAGCTGGAAAATCCGGCCATGTATGTGCAGGACCTGTACCGCCGGGAGCGGAGCGTGGAGTTCCTCGCCACCGAGCAGAACGGCAGCCCCGTGATTGAAGCCCTGCTGGAGGGCGGGCGGAAGTACCGGTATATTTTCAGCGAGGTCTGAGGATGGGACCAGCCGAACGGCTGGTCCCATCCTGTTGTCGGGCGTTTCTGTTCTCCTCCCCGCTGCTGATTTCGGTTGCATTCCGCCGGCCTCTGTGATATGCTGAAAACAGAAAAGAATCCTCTACACAGGAGAACCGCTATGGATACATCCAACTTCCTCCCCGTAAGCCGCGAGGAGATGCAGGCCAGGGACTGGTGGTACTACGACTTCCTGGTGGTCACCGCCGACGCCTACGTGGACCATCCCTCCTTCGGCACAGCCATCATTGCCCGCTGCCTGGAGGCGGAGGGCTATCGGACCGCCGTCCTTGCCCAGCCGAACTGGCACAGCGCGGACGCCTTCCGGGCTATGGGCAAGCCCCGGTACGGCGTGTTTATCGGCGGCGGCAACATCGACTCCATGGTGGCCCACTACACTGCCGCCAAAAAACGCCGCTCCTCCGACGCCTACAGCCCCGGGAACAAAATGGGCCTGCGCCCCGACCGGCCCACCATCGTCTACGCCAACCGGGCCCGGGAAGCGTTCCCGGACACGCCGGTGATCATCGGCGGACTGGAGGCCAGCCTGCGGCGGTTCGCCCACTACGACTACTGGGATGATGCGGTCCGCCGCTCCATCCTTTTTGACGCGGGGGCGGACCTGCTGATCTATGGCATGGGGGAGCGGGCCGCCCGGGAGATCGCCCGCCGCCTGGCCGCAGGCGAGGCGGCGGGTACGCTGACCGACATTCCCGGAACCGCCTACGCCGCCAAGGACCCGGACTGCCGCTTTGAGAACGTCACCGTCCCCTCCTTCGAAGAGGCGGCCAGCCGCAAGCGGGACTACGCCCTGGCCACTAAAATCGAATACGAGGAGCACGACCCGGTCCGGGGCAAAGCCATTCTCCAACGCCACGGGGACCGGGTCCTGGTGGTCAATCCCCCCGCCATGCCCCTGAGCCGGGAGGAGCTGGACTTTGTAGCGGAGCTGCCCTACGCCCGGGAGGTTCATCCCATGTACGACGCCCTGGGTGGCGTGGCGGCCATCGAGGAGGTGCGCTTCTCCGTCACCCACAACCGGGGATGCTTCGGCGGATGCAATTTCTGCTCCCTGGCCTTTCACCAGGGGCGGATGATCACCTCCCGCAGTCACGGGAGCGTGATCCGGGAGGTGGAGGGCTTCACCCGGGACCCCAAGTTCAAGGGCTACGTCCACGACGTAGGCGGTCCGTCGGCCAATTTCCGGAACCCCAGCTGTGCGCAGCAGAAGAAAAACGGCATGTGCAAAAACCGCTCCTGCCTGGCCCCCACTCCCTGCAAAAATCTGGACCCCAGCCACGCCGACTACCTGGCCCTGCTGCGGAAGATCCGGGCGGTGCCAGGGGTGAAGAAGGTGTTTATCCGAAGCGGCATCCGGTTTGACTACCTGCTGTGCGAGAAAAACAGCGAATTTCTGTCCGAACTGGTGCGCTACCATGTCTCCGGGCAGCTGAAGGTGGCTCCGGAGCACTGCTCCGCCCAGGTGCTGGACTACATGGGCAAGCCCCATTTCGAGGTATACGAGCGGTTCCGGGAAAAATACCAGCGGCTCAACCAGCGCTACGGGCTGGAGCAGTATCTGGTGCCCTATCTCATGAGCAGCCATCCCGGGTGCACCCTCAGCGATGCGGTGGAGCTGGCGGTATTTCTGAACAAAACAGGCCGCCAGCCGGAGCAGGTCCAGGACTTCTACCCCACCCCCGGGACCCTGTCCACCTGCATGTGGTACACGGAGCTGGACCCCCGGACTATGGAGCCGGTGTACGTAGCCAAGAGCCCCCACGACAAGGCCCTGCAGCGCGCGCTGCTGCAGTGGAAGCGTCCGGAGCTGCGGCGACTGGTGGTGGAGGCGCTGCACAAGGCGGGCCGGGAGGATCTGATCGGCTATGGAAAGGACTGCCTTGTCCGCCCCCTCCACAGCGGCAGGCCGGAGGAAAAGCCGAAAGCTTCCAGCAGGCATGCTGGGGCGGGCCGCGCCCGTCCGCAGGATAACCGCCAAGCGGCGAAAGCCGGCGGACGCAGCGCCTCTAAAAATGATACGCGCCAGTCTCCGAAGCGGGACGCCCGCCAGACGCCCAAGTCCCATAAGCCTGCCAGCCAGCGTCCCCGGAAGCCCGGAAAGCGCTGAGCGCGGGGAACCGTCCCCTATTGCGCCCCCGCCGCCCAGGCAAAGCCAATCGGAACGGCTTTGCCTGGGCGGCTTTTCATGTCCCCCTGGTTTCCCTTATTTTCGGGGCCTGTTCCAGGCGCAGAGGCGAGGCGTACCCGTGTCGTAAACAGCACGCAGGGATCAGGCGGATTTTTTGTTCATTTTGCCAGTTCTATTTTTTCAATTTCTCTTGACAGATCAGGATGGCCCTGCTATAATAGGCCATGTTGTGCGGGCGTAGCTCATCTGGTAGAGCGCCACCTTGCCAAGGTGGAGGTAGCGGGTTCGAGCCCCGTCGCCCGCTCCATAAGGAAGAACCGCTGAAGCCGGACGTTTCTTTGCGAAGCGTCCGGCTTTAGGTTGCCCCACAAAGATTCCCATCTATTCGGAGGACGCAGTTGCGTCCTCTTTTTTGCCGTCCGGCGCGGCGGCGGAAACAGCTCTTCCACCTCCTCCGGAGCAAGAGCGCACACGGCTTGGCAGGCAATTGCAATTTTCTATCGAATGTGCTACAATGCGGGCGTTATCCGGTAAAAAACAAAGGAGGCGCTTATGAAACGCTTGTGGCATCATCTGCGGGGCAGCCGCCCGCTGCTTCTCTGTACGCTGCTGGCCGGCCTGGCCTTTTCCCTGAACAGCGTCATTCTTCCCCATGTGTCCGGCGGCCTGGTGGACCGGGTCATGGCGGCTCCGGCCCTCCATCCCGGACTGTTCGTCCCCTTCCTCGCCGTCAGCCTCTTTCAGCTGACGCTGTCAACGGGAAACAATTATCTGGTCAACCGCCTGACGCGAAGGCAGAAGCAGCTGCTGCGCCAGCGGGCCTTCGACGGCTTTTCCCGGTCGGAGCGGTATGGCCGGGAGGAAACCGCCGCCCTGACCTCCTTTATCAACAACGACGTCCCCAGCCTGGCGGAGCAGTATTTCCTGGGCGTCATCGACATCGCAAACTGCGCCGGACTGGTGATCTTCTCCTCCGCCTCGCTGCTGGCCGTCCACTGGCTGCTGGCGTTCATCGTTATCGGCGTCAGCTTGATGATGGTGGTGGTCCCCGGGCTTCTGCGCAAGAAAAGCGGCGAGGCCCGCCAGGCCTACTCCCAGCAGCTGGCGCGGTACAACGCCTCCCTGCAGTCCTTCCTGGGCGGGCTTTTCGTGCTGAAAGCCTACCGCTACCGGGACCGGGCCTCCGCGCTGCTGGAGGAGGAGAACCAGGCCGCCTCCAAGGCGGAGGCGGGGATCTTCCGGTGGCACCTGACCGTCTGCGGCGCGTCCGCCTTCCTGCAGATCGCGAAGGACGCGCTGATCCTGGGAACCGGCGCGGCGCTGGTCTACCGGGGCGCCATCCAGATCGGCGACCTGGTGGCCACGCTTCAGCTGGCCGCGATTATCGGCGCGCCCATCGAGCTGCTGTCCTACCTGCTGCACAGATGGAACGAGGTCCAGCCCCTGCGGGAGCGTCTGGAGGACCTCACGGCAGCGGCCCCCGTCCGGGGGGAGGCGCAGCCCTGCCGGGAACCCTTCTCCCAGCTGGAGGCGGAGGGCCTCTCCTACCAGACGGGCGGCGTGGAGATCCTCCGAAGCGTCTCCGCCGTGTTCCGCGCGGGAGAAAAGTACATCATTTCCGGCGAGAGCGGTAGCGGCAAATCCACCCTGCTGCGCCTGCTGTCCCAGGTGGGGGACAAGGGGTATACGGGGAGCATCCGCCTCAACGGGACGGATGCCCGCGCCCTTCCGCCGGAGGACTTCTATCAGATGATCTGCCCCGTGTTCCAGGAGCCCTACCTGTTCCGGGCCTCCCTGCGGGAAAATATCCTCCTGGGCCGGACGGTTTCCGAGGAGGCGTACCGGAGCATTGTGGAAAAGCTCCACCTGGGCTATCTGTTGGAACGGTACGGCGGGGAGGAGCTGACGCCGGAGGCTGTGGAGCAGCTTTCCGGCGGGGAGAGGCAGCGGGTGGCCCTGGCCCGCGCTATGGCGGGACGCCCGGCGGCGTACCTCCTGGACGAGGTGACCTCCGCGCTGGACCAAAGCAACTCGGAACTGGTGGAAAGCCTCCTGCTCCAGGAGGACGCCATGGTCGTCCACGTCTGCCACAAGCCCAACGAGGCCCTGCTGCCGCTGTACCACGGACAGTTTGTCATGGACGGCGGGGTCCTGGCAAAACGATAGAAGTGCAAAACGCCCCGGAAGCCCGCGCTGTGTCCGCGGAGCTGCCGGGGCGTCTTTCTGTCAAAACGGCGCTTCAGAAAAATTGCAAATGTGATGACGCATGGATACAACCAGGATACATGTTCACTTTAAAATGCAGAAAATGGCAAATCCCCTGATAATATCCAACAAGAGGAGGCGCGGTTATGAGACAGCGGACAAAGCGCATGTTTGCATTTCTTCTGGTCCTGGCCCTGGGCCTGACGGCCTGCGGGCGGGAGGAGGCGGCCCGCAGGGTGGACTTCCAGGGCGCTCCGGCCTACATGGCGGAGGACGTTCCCCTGCCCGTACAGACCGGGGACTTGATCGGCTGCTGCACCGATGGGACATACATGTATATTCTGGCCGATGAGAAGGCGGAGGAGGAGGTGCGCAGCGTCCTCACCCGAGTACGCCTGGCGGACGGTACGGCGGAGATCATGGAGGACTACCAGTCCTCCAATACCCCGGAGGACGCCATCGTCAACCGTCTGGGCCCCGCGCTGGCCCCGGACGGGACGCTGTGGCTGTATGAGATCTGGATGGTTTCCACCTACGACCTGCCGGAGGACTTTGACAATACGAAGGAATCCAAGGTCAAGTACCGGACCAGCCAGGAGGAGTTCCACCATCTGCGGCAGCTGGACCCCGTCACCGGACGGGAGAGGGACCTGGTGGACCTCAGCGAAGCGGTGCGGACGCTGAGCGCGGAGGAGGCTTTTGCCGGAGACTGGTTAGAAATGAGCGGATTCACTGTGGACGGCGGCGGAAATATCTGCTTTTCCAGAAGCGGCGGCGTGGCGGCGCTGGACCGGAAAGGGAATCTGCTCTTTACCCTGGAGGCCGCCATCCCTCAGGCCGACTTTTTCGGAACCTCCGGCGGACCTCTGACAACGCTCCCGGACGGCACGGCGGCGGCGCTGACTATCCTGCCCGGCGGGAAGCGGGAGGTGCGGACCATCGACGTCTCCGCCAAAGATTGGGGGAACGGACGGTATGCGCTCCCCGGCGGCACGGATCTGCTTTTCAGCGGCACGGGCGGCTTCCTCTTTTTCTACATAAACAGCGGAGCACTCTGGGGCTGGGAGCCGGGAGCGGCGGAGGGCCGGCGGCTGTTCAGCTGGACGGCGGCGGAGCTGCCCGGCGTGGTGATGTGCGCCGCGCCTCTGGATGGGAGCCGGGCAGCGGCGCTGACTCAGTACCGGAGCGGAACTGTCGGGGACGACGATTATTTGTACCAGACCGAGCTCCGTCTGTCCATGCTCTCCCCTGCCAATGAGAAGCCGTCAGACGGGAGAACCCGTCTGGTCTTCGGCACCATCGGGACCAGCAGCCTCCAGCGGCGACGGATCAATACGTTCAACAAGACCAACGATCAGTACTACATTGAGCTGCGCAACTACGCCGGAGACGGCGTGGAGGCTTGGGACTTGGACCAGGATAAGCGGTACGCCGCCGAAAAACTGCTCAATGCGGAAGTGGTTTCCGGCCGCGCTCCAGATATTTGGGACTCCACTCTGCCTGCGGAGCTGTACGCCCGGAAAGGATTGTTGGAGGACCTGTGGCCCTGGATTGACAGGGACCCGGAAATCAGCCGGGAGGATCTGATGACCCATGTGCTGGACTGCGCCAGCGTAGACGGGAAGCTCTACCGGGTATTCAATTCCTTTTCCATCCAGACCGCCATCGTTTGTACGGAACTTATGGGAAACCGAACTGGCTGGACCCTGGAGGAAATGATGGACTGCTATCGGTCTATGCCGGAGGACAGCAGTATCCTGCTCTACTTTTACGGCAAAAGCGGCACGCTTCGTAATCTCATACGCAACGATATGGACCGTTGGGTCGACTGGAACAGCGGCGAATGCCTCTTTGATTCGGAGGAATTCAAAACGCTGCTGGAGCTGTGCGGCAGGGAGGACAATTCCCGCATGGACGCGGAGTGGGGTGAAGAGCGGATGTCCGATGCCTTCAGCGGCGTGGACCTGCGGGCCGGACGGCAGCTGATGGAGATAAGCCAATTGACAAGCCCCCGGGACTTGGTCTTTTATGACGCCTTGGCCGGCGGGCCGGAGCGCCTCATGAACTATGAGGCATACCTGGCGGAGTACGGCATCATCCCCGTCGGCTTGGATGAAAATGGGCAGACAATCGAAAGCTCCTTTTACTGTCAGGAACTCAATCAGTCGGAAAGCGGCAGAAAAAGCGGTAAACTATACGGCTTTTACCCCTTGGAAGACGCCACTGTATTCGGTGCAGTTAAGGGCGGCGGGTACGCCGCCTATGCGGGCTACCCCTCCAGTACAGGAAGCAGCAGCTTTTTTGCGCTTCCGGACGCCGCTTCCAGCTATGATGCGGCATGGGGCATATCCGCCGACTGCCAGAACAAGGAAGCGGCGTGGTCTTTTGTCCGGCAGCTGCTCCTTCCTCCTGCTTCCGAAATCGAGGTGGATGGCGTGCTCTACAGACTCCACTATTTTCCCATCAACGCATCTGCCTTTGAACAAAGCATAAAACCGCAGTATTTTACATATGCGGACGAAACCTATGCCCTGGACAGGGATGGGAATCCTATTGAGGCCCCGAAGGGCCTGAGCGCAATTCCATCTGCATCTCCCCCTGAGGACTTTCCTCTGCAAATGGCGGTGTATGAGCTGGCTCCCAGCGAGGCCCAGATGGAGCAGTTCTGGAAGCTCTACAACAGCATCGACCACGTCTGCACGGAGGACGCTGCGCTGCTGGACATCATCCTGGAGCAGACCCAGTCCTACTTCGTCGGGGACAAGACCCTGGACGAGACGGCGGACCTTATCCAGCGGCGGGCGAGCCTGTACGTCAACGAGAATCGATGACGCCGTCCGCCTTTCCGTCCGCCTCTCCGCCCACCTGTCCCACCTCCGCGCCGGTGTAATACCACGTGAGGATTTCCCGGTAGCTCATCCCCTTTCCCGCCAGCACATTGGCGCCGTACTGGCTCATGCCCACCCCGTGGCCGTAGCCGGTAACGGAGAAGGTGACCGTATCCCCCTCGAAGGAAATGGTAAAGCAGGCGCTGCGCAGGTCCAGAATGGTCCTCAGCCGGTTGCCCCCCACCTCCACGCCGCCTACGGACAGGCTGGACACCGTCCCGTTGGGCTGCTGCTGGATATTGGTGAACCAGTTGGAAGGCGCGCCCTCCAGCTTGGCCTCCGGCAGGGCGGAGAGCAGCTTTTCCCGCAGCTCTCCAGCAGGAAAGGCGGCAGTCGAGCGGTATCCGGGCACCGTCTCCTCCCCTTCCGGCGTCTCCACGCTCTGGAGATAGGGCAGCTGGGCGCTCCAGACAGTCTGGGCATCCTGGGTGGTTCCTGCGGAGGAGGAGTGGAACACCGCCAGCAGGGGCGCGCCGTCGTAGAGGACGCATTCCCCGTCGGTTTCCGCCACCGCCCGGCGGATTTTCTCCTCATACTCCGCCGCGCTGTCCCCCCAGTCGGCGGCGGCGTCCTCCTGGGACTTGTATGCCTGGCAGCAGGATATGTCGTCGCAGGCGTCGGCCTGGGGGTGATTGGCGCTGCCGCCGGAGGCAATCTTGTGGAGGATGTAGGTCCTGGCCGCCACAGTCTGGGCCTTCAGCGCCTCCAGCTCAAAGGAGGCGGGCATTTCTGCCCGCACGACCCCCAGGAGGTAGGTTTCCATATCCATCTGCTGGAGCTTATCCCCCGCCATCACGTTCAGCGGCGTGGACTTGTCCACAGAGGGGAGAGAGGCTTCCCCTGCGGGGGGCTGGACGGGAACCGGGTCCGGATCGGCATCCGGAGGCACGTCTCCCGCGGGGGGCGGAGCCGGTTCCAGCTCCGGGAGCGGGTCCTGGGCGGGCCCGCCCCACAGCCAGGGGAGGAAAAATAGCAGGAATATCAATACAATAGAGAGGATAATATGTTTTCCCATTGGTGCACCGCCTTCCTTTTGTCACAGAATATGATTTGCTTGTCCAAAAAATGAATGACAAATTGAAATTCATGTGGTATACTAGGCTTTGCCGCGCGGAGCGCGGCAAACGGAAGTGGTTTCGTAACGCAGCCCCGGGACCTGCGCGGCCCCGGACTCCGCGCCTACTTTTGGCCCGCGCCAAAAGTAGGCAAAAACGCGCTTGAACCTACGGTTCAAGACTCCCTTGGACGGGGGTTAAAGGGCTGTGCGATGCTGATTGGGATAGGTGAAGCCTCCGAATGTCCGATCCTACGGGAATCTAATCTAGTGGCTTGGCAGTCGACCAACTCCGCCTGCCGGCCTGTTAAAGGGGTAGAGTCTGCTAGGGGGACCTTCTAACGCAACTGCCCCGGGAGCTCCAGCGTGTAAGACGGTAGGGTCTGCCGTTTACATCCTCAAATAGACGCTTCGCCTGATCCATGGGGGCCGCCGCTTCAGACCGGACAGACTCCAGTGGAAGCGCAAAAAACAATCACCCCCGTAATGCAGGAGGATTCTTAAGAAACGTAGTTCCTTAAGCGATCTAGATTGTGCAATGACCGCATCGAGCGGTCATGCACAATCCATTCTGCGCGGCCACTCGATGTGGCCGTCGCAGAATCG
>VSNB01000369.1 GCA_009774055.1 Clostridiales bacterium | reverse complement strand
CCCATCTCCAGGGGGACGAAGCGCCCCCGCCGGAGGATCTCGCTGCCGGCCCGCAGGGCGGACAGGTCCTTGTACCAGCTCCAGATGGAGTCCGGGTCGGCCTCCTGCTGGGCCAGGTTGATGGATGCGCAGTTGTGGTTCACCCCCAGCCAGGGCCGCCCGTCCGTAAACCCGGCCCCCCGCTCCCCGGTCCACTGGAAGGGCGTCCGGGCGTTGTCCCGGCTGGTCCGGGCGATGAGCTTCCACCGGATTTTCCGGGGGATATGGAACCGGCGGAGGACCCGCTCCACGTTTTTGCTCTCCACGTCGTTGAGCTGCCGCATGCGGTCAAAGTCGAAATTCAGCATGCCGATTTCCTGCCCCTGGTAGAGGAAGGGGGTGCCCCGGAGGGTCAGGGCCAGGGTCGCCAGAAGCTTCCCGCTCTCCTTCCAATAGGCCTCGTCTCCGAAGCGGGAGATAGACCGGGGCTGGTCGTGGTTTTCCAGATAAATGGCGTTCCAGTCCAGGGACTGCTGCCATTTGCTCAGGCATTCGAAAAAGGGCCTGGGGCGGAACCTGCGCTTGAACCACTTGATGAAAAACTGGTCGCACTCCATGTGCTCGAAGGAAAAGACCATATCCAGCTCCCTCCGGTCCCTTCCGCAGAGGAGGCCGGCCTGCTCCGGCGTGACGAACACGGTTTCCCCCACGGCGAAGGCCCCGTACTCATCCAGGACCTCCCGCAGCTGCCGCAGAATCTCGTGGACGCCCTCCCGGGAGAGGTAGTGCTCGCCGCCCGTCAGGGCCAGCTTTTTCTTTCCGTCGTCCAGGCTCTCCTTCCACAGAATGTTGATAACGTCGCACCTGAAGCCCGCCACGCCCTTGCGCAGCCAGAAGCGGAGGATGTCCTTCACCTCCTCCAGCACCGCCGGATTGTGGTAGTTGAGGTCCGCCTGACTCTTGGCGAACAGGTGCAGGTAATACTCGCACCGCTCCGGGTCGAACTCCCAGCAGTCCTCCCCGAAAAAGCCGGTCCAGTTGTTGGGCAGGGACCCATCGGCGCCGCCGCGGCGCCAGTAGTAGTAGTCCGCATACGGGCTGGTCCGGTCCCGGCTGCTGCGGAACCAGTAGTGGTCCGTGGAGGTGTGGTTGACGACCAGGTCCATGATAATCCGGATGCCCCGCTTCCCGGCCTCCCGGATCAGCTCCTCCATGTCCTCCATGGAGCCGTACTCGGGGTTGATCTCCCGGTAGTCGCTGATGTCGTAGCCGTTGTCGGCGTTGGGGGACTTGTAGACCGGGCTGAGCCACAGCGCGCCCACGCCCAGCTCCTGCAGATGGTCCAGGCGGCTGATGATGCCCGGGATGTCGCCGATGCCGTCCCCGTTGGAATCCTGAAAGCTCCGGGGGTAAATCTGATAGATGATTGCGTCCTTCCACCACTCCATGGGGTTCCTCCTTCTTCCGGCGGCCGCGCCGCCGGGGCGTTTCCTGCCGTCCATTGTACCCCCGGGGAGGGCGTTTTGCAACACCCTCTTCCCGGCGGGGGCCGGGCCGCTCCCCAAAAGGCGCGCCGGCATCTTTTTTGCAAATAAAAAAGACCGCCTCTGCAGGCAGTCTTTTTTATTTTGTCTGGTTGCAGATCAGCCGACCTTGTTGAGCTTCAGCGTCATGGCGCTCTTCTTGTGAGCGGCATTGTTCTTATGCAGAATGCCCTTAGCGGCGGCCTTGTCCACGGCCTTGACCGCGACCTTGTATGCGCCCTCGGCCTCGGTGCGATTGCCATTTGCGGCAGCGGCCTCAAACTTTTTCACGGCGGTCTTCATCGCGGACCTCTCAGCCTTGTTGCGGGCATTGCGGGCTTCTGCCACCAGCACACGCTTCTTAGCGGACTTGATATTCGGCAAACCAAACACCTCCTCCAATCGGGGCTATGGCGGCGGATAAACCGCCCCATGCGGAACCTTATTTTATCATGCTTTCCCGAAAATTGCAAGGAGAAATTTCAATTTTCTCCGCTCTTTTTTACATATTTCTCAGCCGCCGGAAGAAAAATAGGGAAAACACCAGATTTTGTACCTGGAGAAACGGGAGGACCCAACTTATGCTGACAATCCGCACCGACCTGGCCGCAGAGGCCCACCAGCTCTGGCAGGAGAGCGAGGGAAAGACCACCCGCCTGCCCGGCGTCCTGGCTCGGGAGGAGGAGCTGGAGGGGTTCCCCCTCACCCGGGTGGAGGTGCTGGAC
>VSNB01000368.1 GCA_009774055.1 Clostridiales bacterium | reverse complement strand
AAGTACAACTGCCAGCTGGCAAGGCTGGACTTCCAGCAGGAGGAAGGGCTGATGAGCTGCCTGCCTTTGGGACAAAACCAGGTGGAAATCCAGCGGGGGCTGACCACTTCCAGCACCGCCATCTTTATCCCCTTTACCACCCAGGAGCTTTTCCAGAACGGGAAAGAGGCGCTGTACTACGGCATCAACGCCCTGTCCAACAACCTTATCATGGTGGACCGCAAGAAGCTGAAAAACCCCAAAGGAGTGTATCGTAAAGGAACGGGGACACCCCGAAAACAACAGGCAGTCAGGCCGCAGGCGGCACAGGGGCGCGGGAAAGGACGCGCCAAGGTGATTTTGACGGTAGTATATCACAGACAACCGAATATGGAAAGGGGGCTAATCCTATGCCGGCAGTAACAGCAGACAGGACGATTGAACGCACCGACAAGCCGCTGCACATCACAAAGCGGATTGGCTCCACGACCTACAAGGTGAGCGTCCATTTCAGCAGGACGAGCAGGGAAACCATGAGCGATAAGCTGGTACGCCTGATTGAAAGGGACGCGGTGAAACAGTGAAAACGACACCGAGAACCGCAGCGCCGGACAGCCGGAAAGAGGGAACCATGAGCGACAACAAGCTGACTATCCTTTACGAGAGATTAAGTCACGAGGACGGGCGGGAAAATGAATCCCTGTCCATTGAGCATCAAAAGGAATATCTGGAGGAATACGCAACCCGGAACGGCTTTACCAACCTTGTCCATCGGACGGATGACGGGTGGAGCGGCACACGCTGGGACAGGCCCGGATTTTTGCAGATTATGGAGGACATCGAGCGCGGCAACGTGGGCCAAATCCTGATTAAAGACATGAGCAGATTGGGCCGCGACCACTTGCGCGTGGGGCTGTTTCTGGAGCAGTTGCGGGAGCGGGGCGTCCGGCTGATCGCCGTGGCCGAGGGCATCGACACCGCCAAGGGCGAGGACGATTTCATGCCCTTCCGAAACATCTTTGCGGAGTGGCACGCCAGGGACACCAGCCGGAAGATACGGGCGATTTTCGGCGCGAGGACGGCGGCGGGGAAGCACGTCACCGGCGCACTCCCCTACGGCTATCTGCACGACCCGGATGACCGCCAGAAGTGGATTTTGGACGAGGAAGCCGCCCCCGTTGTCAAGCGCATCTTCCAGGGCGTTATCGAGGGCAAGCCCATCGCCAGAATTGCGGAGGAATTGACCGCCGAGCGGATACTCACCCCCGCCGCCCATTGGAGGGCCATCGGGGAGCGGGTGAGCATGGGCGCGTCGGGCGCAGACCCCTACAAATGGGCCACCGCCACCCTTATCCAAATCCTCAAAAAAGAAGAATATATGGGCTGGACAGTCCTCAACAAGACCGCCACGGAAAGCTACAAATCCAAGAAGCGGGAGGCCACCCCGCAGGAAAACCGGCTGATTTTCAAGGACACCCACCCCGCCATCATTGACGAGGAAACATGGAATGTCGTTCAGCGTCTGCGGGAAACGAAGCGTGTCCGGGAGCGCATCGGCGGCGAGCCGAACCCGCTGACCGGCGTTCTGTACTGCGCTGACTGCGGACAGAAGATGTACCACAAGCGGGGCAGCACCGGCAGGCCCGACCAGCCCCACCATGAGTATGTCTGTTCCAGCTACCGCCACTACTCCCGAAGCTGCACCTGTCACTATATCCGCGTCAGCGTTGTGGAAAGTCTGGTGCTGGAAGCCATACGGCGGGTAAGCGGATATGTGCGGGAGAACGAGGCGGAGTTTATCGAGCGCGTCCGGGAGAAATCGGAGTTACAGCAGGAGGCGGCGGTAAAGGAGAGCCGCAAAAAGCTGTCAAAGGCCAAGCGGCGGCGGGAGGAAATCAGCGGCTTAATCAAGAAACTGTATGAAGCCTACGCCACGGGGAAGATACCCGAAAACCACTTTTCCGAACTGCTGACCGGCTACGACACCGAGCAGAAAACCCTTGACGGGGAAATCGAGAGGTTACAGGCCGAAATCGACCGCTACAACACCGACAGCGTGAGGGCTGACAAGTTTATCGAACTGGTGAAGCGGCACACCGAGTTTACCGAGTTTTCCGCATCCCTACTGAACGAGTTTGTGGAGAAAATCGTCGTCCATGAGGCCGCCAAAGTGAACGGGGTGCGGGAGCAGGAGGTTGAAATCTATCTGAACTTTATCGGCAAATTTGACCTGCCCGAACAGGAGGAACAGCCGGAGGAA